>CAZTDC010000003.1:0-39144 GCA_964612165.1 uncultured Salinivenus sp. | reverse complement strand
TCGAGCGTCGTGCCAGGCCGAGATTGCCTTCGCTCCGATCAATCGCGAGGTAAATGAAGACGTTATCGTGGTTCTGGCACATCCGAATGAGGTGGTACTGGTTGTTCAACGAAATCAGAATGTCCTCGATTTCTTCGTCGAGGCCAAGGTCGTGGATGATGTTCTTCTTGGCCCGGACCACTTCGGTGTTGCCGGAGCCGGCCAGTTCCATGTCGAGATTTCGGCCGCCGATCGTTCCCAGCGTCATGCCGTTTTCGTAGTCGACGATTGCGGCCCCAACGGCCCCGTCGATCTCCATGATTTGCTCGAGAGAATCCTTGATGTCCAGAGTTTGCGTAGCCATAAATTATCTCTTCGTTTTGTGAGAGGGTTTGAGAGCTGTGCCCTTGCTTCGTCGTGTCGTGGAACGTTTCCCTACAGCAGTCACCCCTTCTTGCAAGAAACACAGCGTGAGAGTGACGGTCGGGATGTCATTTTCTGCTGTGTGTGTCTACACCCTACAACTATCGAACCAGGCGAAAAAAAGAGTTCAGGACGTCCCTCAAGGGCTATTCGCCCGCAGTAAGCGATAAAATTGTAACCTCATCGGGTACAATGTACCAAAGATGTGAATTAATGCCGGGTCCTGTTACGCAGATAAGAACCTGAGTATTCCGCTTATTCGCCAGTTGTACCCGGTTTGAACCGTATAATTCTCCCCTGATCGGCCCTCATGATCGATCCGGAGAAGCTTGTTCGCCGACCGGAATCATGAATTCCGCACCTATAGGAGGTAAGCGGGAGTTCCGTAACGAGCGTTGCACAAATTTTGCAGATCCTTGTCTTCCGCAATCCCGAAAACCGGATCACTCCCTTCAGAATCCTCCTTACTAGGCCCCTCACGTCCCCATGTCCACAACCCGAAGCGTGAGTGCAGACGCTCTGCCCCAGCAGACGACAAAAGAGCTCGACGTTTATGCGGCTGAGTTCGCGAAGCTCGTGGACCGGCACTCCCCTTCCCGGCAAGATACGCCTCCAGAGTGGCTCCGTCGCCTGCCCGACGAAGCGTATCAGTACTATCAAGAAGGCATTTCGACGTTCGGCTCGACCGCCCAAACGCCCATCGAACGTCGGGGGCGGCTCTACATCATCCATACGGCCCTCCTCTTCATGTGGATGAGCTGGGGCAAGGAAACGGCCCGCGAGCGCTTCCTGAATCACGCCGACAAGGGCACGCGTCGTGCCGCCTCCTTAATCACCCTTGAACACTACCGCCGGGCAGGGGTCCTGGCGCACTACAAGGTCGACCACTGGTTTTCGCAGTCCGTGAGCGAATGGAGAGTCGTTCTTATCTCCGGGGCCGTTGATCTGGATCTGGTGACTGATCAAACGCTACGGGATGACTTTCAGAAGCATACGACGGTCCGCTGCCCCGTACACACGTTTTCACTCCTCCGAACGGGAGGCGCCGTTCCCGCCCGCGGTGCCCTCTCCTTCGACCAATCGTCGTCTGATTAGCCCCATCCCTACCCACGGCGATCGCATCTTACTTTCGGTCGCCTCCTTCCGGCTCTGCCAGCGTGAGACGCTCTCTCCCACGCACCCAAGCGCCCTTTCGCTCGTGCTTTTCCGGCACTCGCGCCGATCGGAGGGAAAAGGGCCATCATCCCCAGAAGAAACATCCCAAGATACGATTGCCCTGCATCCCTACCCCACCGTTCCGTCACTCCGGACGAACAATCCCCACGTGCACGTCCATGACATTCGTGTGGGTGGGTCCCGGCCGAAGAAGCTGATCGATGGTGTCGAAGAGGGGGTAGGCGTCGTTGTTGAAGAGGTGATCCTGGGGAGAACAGCCGGCAGCCCGCGCCGCCTCGGCTGTGTAGGGCGTGGCCCAGGCCCCCCCGGCATCGGTAGGCCCGTCGATGCCGTCCGTGCCCCCGCTTAGAAGCACAGCGGCTCCGTCATAGTCGTCTAGAGTGAGCGCAGCCCCCAACGCCACCTCTTGATTTCGCCCCCCCGTCCCGTCGCCCGTCACCGTGACCGTCGTCTCTCCGCCCCACAGCCAACAGGTGGGGGCGTCGGGGGTCGATTCGATTAGTGTCCCGGCGTGGTCGCGCCCAACGGTTCGGGCTTCCCCTTCCCCCTCCGTCTCCACCGATTGAACGAAATACCCCCGCTCCTCCGCCGCCGTCCGTGCGGCCTCGAGTGCCGTCTCATTCGTTCCAAGGAGCGTTGTTTGAGTCGTGTCGAAGCAGGGATGGTCTGCTGCGGGCGTTTCAGGCCGCTTGTCTCGCGCGCCGGCCGCGAGGTGATCGCGGACCGGGGCGGGGACGTCGTGCCACAGCCCCTGCCGGTAGAGCACCTGCATGGCCTGCTCGTGGGTGGAGGGATCAGGTGCAGTGGGTCCACTTGCAATAACGGAGGTATCGTTCCCCGGCACGTCCGATACGGCCAGCGCGCCGACGTGCGCCGGATGGGCCGCCGCTGCGAGCTGGCCGCCGCCCACCTGCGTGAGGTGCTTGCGGACGACGTTCGCATCGTGGATGGACACACCTGCCGCCATCATCTGGTAGTAGGTCGTCTTCAGGTCAGCCAAGTCCAGCGCCTCAACCGGAAGCGTGGAGAGGGCCGTGCCGCCGCCGGTGACGAGTACCAGCAGCAGCTCGTCCTCCCCCATGGCGTGGGCGTGCTCAAGCAGACGCCGCGCCGCCCGCACGCTGCCCTGCGTCGGCAGCGGATGTCCTCCCTCTCTCACTTCTATTCGAGAAGGCTCCGGCAACCGCTCCGGATAGGTCTTCACGTACCCCTCGGGCACCACCACGACGCCTTCGGTCACGACGCCGGAATGCCGATCCTCAAGCACCCCGGCCATCGCCATCGCCGCCTTGCCCATGCCCACGACACGCACCTCGTCGTAGTCGGCAAACGAACGAGGCGCCCATTTATTCGGATCAGAGGCATCGATCAGCCGATCTGCCTGTACGCGGCGGACGGCGGCGCCGAAAATCGCCCGGGCATCCGTAACGACTTGTTCGAGTCGTGCTTCTTCAGACATCTGCGGACAAACTGATGAGGAGACAAGCGAGGCACTCGAGAAAAGGAGCGAAAACAAGCGCCCGTCGTTCCAGGGTGTGACTCTTCGACCGATAGCTTGTACGTTCAGATCCAGAGTCTCACACTTATTGCCGCGTTCTATCCCCCCTCGCACACCACGAGGCGTGGTTGGCCTCGCCCCCAGTCTGACAATATGCCAGCTCTATTTTCCTGTAGATGCGCTCCGGCGGAGCGTGCTTCTAGGAGACGCGTTTTCTGGCTTTCCGTCCTCCTTCTCGTCGGTCTTCTTCCGGCGTGCGGCCCCGACGATCCCGCCACCGTCGATTTGTTCTTCACTTCCGACCGAAACGGCCCTCCGGATCTCTTCCATTCGCACAATAGCACGATCAGCGACGAGCCGGATCCGGTCATCGCCCCAATCCACCGAACGGAGCCGACCTGGTCGCCGGACGGGTCCCGCATTGCCTTCGTCTCCGATAGTGCAGACACCAGCGTGCTCTACACCATTGGTGCCGACGGCACCGGGCTCAAGCGCGTGCCCAACACGCCGGCCGACGTCACCGCACCCGAATGGTCGCCGGACGGGTCCCAGATCGCATTTGCCGCCTCCCGCGGCCTTGAACGGGCACTCTATACAATTCGTCCGGATGGCACGAACCGCACCACACTCGCCACCGAGTCGAAAGGCAATCCGTCCTGGTCCCGGGACGGCTTTGTGTCGGATCGGGACAACAATACGGAGATCTACACGATTGGGCGAGACGGCGAGAATCTTCGGCGGCTTACCGAGAATTCCGCACAGGATGCCGACCCGGCTTGGGCCCCCCACGTCTCCCGCATCGCATTTGCCTCCGACCGGAATGAGAATAATGTTGAACTCTTCTGGCTTTGGGCAAACAGCGGCACGACCCGGCAAATCACATATGAGGAGGACGCCATGGACGCAGAGCCGGCCTGGGGACTACCCTCGTTCCAACGCCGCCTGTGGAACTGGCGCAAAGCGGCCGTGGAGTGAGCGTCCTTCCGTCCTGGAACCGATCCCTCCGCTCCATACAAACGGCCCCCTCGGCCGTTGAGTCTTGGCTGTCGACATCCGGAAAGAAGCCCGAAGCAAGACACAGCGTACAGACGAAGGCTTCTTCTAAAATGGCTGTCTCCCCCTCCCTTCTGGAACCGCGCGTGCCCTCAGATGTGCAGAGTACGAACCGCTTTCACTGACCACCTGTCCCCGACATGGAGGAGCCCTCAACCAACGGCGAGCCGACCATTCCCGACCGCAACATCGGGCGCCTGCACGTTCTTACGGACTTTCACCTCCAGCAGCAGCGCTCCCACGCCGACCTGGCGCGCCTTGCCGTCCGGGGCGGGGCCGACACCGTTCAGTTCCGCCAGAAGCACGGGGGCATCCAGAACATCCTGATTGAGGCGCGGAAGGTCGCGAAAGTGTGTCGGGACGCCTCCGTTCCCCTCATCGTCGACGACCGAATCGACGTTGCGCAAGCCATTGACGCCGAGGGGGCCCACCTCGGCCAGCAGGATTTTCCCATCGACGAGGCCCGCGCCATTCTGGGGCCGGACGCCATTATCGGCGCCACGGCGACGAAGACGGATCAGGTGGTCGAGGCGTACGAGATGGGCGCCGATTACGTCGGCTTCGGTCCTGTCTTCCCCACTACCTCCAAGCGGAATCCGAAGTCCGTGAAGGGAACGGAGGGGGTTCGTGAGGCCAGTGAAGCCGTCCCGATTCCCATTATCGCCATCGGGGGCATCACGCACGACCGGGTGCGCCCCACGCTCGAAGCGGGGGCACACGGCGTGGCCGTCCTCTCCGCCATCTGCACGGCCAAGAGCCCGGAGCGCGCCACCGCTCGCTTCCGAGCCGCCATCGACGGGGCCCAAACGGAATCGTAAGCGCCGTTCGAGGAGGCGGGACGCGTTACTCGGCCTTCAGAACGGCGTCAACGAGGGCCTCTGGCATGGGCGACTCGGCGATCGCCTCCGGCACGAGGCCGGCCTCCTCCAGTGCCGATGCCGTGGTAGGGCCAATGGCCGCGTAGCGGTACGCGTCGGGAGATCCCATGTCGGCCTGCTGCACAGCGTCGAGTCCGGACGGGCTAAAGAACGCAAGCCACGTTTCCTCGTCCGGGGGCGGCAGCGACAGGTCCCTACGGGCCCGGGTTTCGTAAACGACCAGCTCTTCGAAGTCAATGCCCGCCGCCCGTAGGCCATCGGGCAGAGCATCGCGGCGCCGATTTCCACTGAGGAAGAGCAGCGGCGTCTGCGGATCGGTCTCTGCAATGCGCGTAGCGAGCTCCCCGGCGGTGCCGGCGACCTCCCCTTGTACATCAAACGAAAGCGCCCGAAACTCGTCGGCGGTCTTGGGCCCAACAGCAAAAGCCGTTCGCCCCTCCCAGAGGGTGTGGGTCGTCCCCTCGTCGTCGAAGATGCGGTGGAGTGCCCACCCCACGCGCGGACTGGTCCCTACTACGCCGCCGTACCGGTCTGGTGTCCGAAGCCGATCGCGGAGCTCGTCCTGATTCGGGAAATCGAAGCTCAACACGGGCTTGCAGACCGCCCGAATGCCCACCTCCTCAAAGGCACTGACGTAGGGATCGGGGTCGTCGGGTGACCGCAGCAAGATGACGTCTGGAGGAGAAACTTCCGTGCTCATGACGGTCGTGCGTGCAATCGAAATGGAAGAACAACGCGGGACGGTTCCGCCAGCCTTCCTCTATCCTCTATGCGCGGAACGGGGACCCGGAGGGTTCGCGCGGCTCCTCGCCGAGTATGCGATTCACAATCTCGTCCCCGCCCGCGCCCAGAAGGTCGTTGGCCAGCGACCGGCCAACGTCCTCCCCGTCCTCTGGGGCACACCGGCGCCGGTCGCGGTAGTGCTCCGCCCCGTCCAGCGCAGCGATACAAGCGTCAATGACGAGGTCGTCCTCATCGGTCAGGCGGGCCCAGGCCCCAAGCGGCACCTGACATCCCCCTCCCACCCGCCGCAGAAAGGCTCGCTCGGCAGTCGTTGCATAACCAGTGGTGTCGTCGTGCAAGACATCGTGCAACTGGTCGGCGAGCGCCTTGTGATCCGCCGCACAGGCAATCCCGAGCGCCCCCTGCCCGACGGCCGGCACCATAATGTCCACGTCGATCCGGTCGCGGATGTGGGCCGAGAGGCCCATCCGCACGAGTCCGGCAACCGCCAAGATCATGCCGTCCCAATCACTCTCGACCAGCTTCTCCAGCCGCGTATCCACGTTGCCGCGCACCGGCACCACCTCGATGTCCGACCGCCAGGTGCGAAGCTGCGCCTTGCGACGGAGTGAGGCGGTGGCCACGGTGGCCTCCTTCGGCAGGTCCGCCAGATGCCCGTCGAATGATGGGTGAGCAACAAATGCGTCGAAGGGCTCCTCACGAGCCCCAACGGCCGCGAGCGTGATGCCTTCCGGGAGCGTCGACGGAATGTCCTTGAGCGAGTGGACGGCCAGATGGATGTCCCCGGCCAGCAGAGCATGATCCAGTTCCTTCGTGAATACGGCCTCGTCCCCAATCTCCGTAATGGGGACATCCCGAGACTCATCCCCCTTCGTGGTGATCGGTTCAAGGTCGACCCGATGCCCCTGTGCTTCGAGCTTCGACTTCACGAACTTGGCCTGCCAGAGCGCGAGCTGACTGCTCCGCGTGCCGAGAACGAGCGGATCAGGAACGGTCATGAAGCGGAGATACAATTCCAGAGAGCAGACGAAACGCAGCCCGTCCTGATCGGAGAAGAGCGTGGACCGCGGCGGTCCGGACGATGTTCCTCAAACGGTCCAACCGGTTGCAGTCGTTCTTCTCGCTCACACGCGCGACGGCGCGGCGTGTGCATCATCGGCCTGGTCAGCTTCATTCATTTGGAGGGCCTGATCCAGCGACTCAGATTCGGAAGACGTGTCCGGGTCGTGGGTGAGGTAGGGGCAGCGAGACGGAGCTTCCGATAGCGAGGGTTGCTCGTCGGAGGGGGCGTCTCGAAGCGTACGCCCGCCATCGCCGTTCGGGGAAAAGAGGGCGTGGAGAAGCTTGATTCCCTGCACAAAATCAATGCTGTCTGGGTCCACATTTTTCAGCCGAACGATGGGCACGGCCAAGAGCTTCTGCATGATCGACTTTGTAAGCTCATCTACCTCTTCCCGATCCATATCGGTGCGGTGGGCGTGCCGATCGACCTCCTGCTGCCGAATGGAGTCGAAGGTCTCGCGGATGGCCTGAATGGCCGGTTGTAGAGCCTGCTGGTGGAATACCCACGTGACGAAGTCGCTGAGAAGATCCTCACAGATTGCCTCGGCGTCGGGGACGGCGGCACTGCGCCGATCCCGCACCTTTTCGGTCCAGGTCTGCAGATCGTCCAGGTCGTGGACGTCCACATTGGAGCGGTGGGCCACCGATGGATCTACATTCCGAGGCCGGGCGATGTCTACCACCAGCGTTGCCGAATCGCGCCCGGACGGAAGCTGCTCAGAATGGATGACGGGATCGGGCGCACCGGTGGCTACGATTGCGAGGTCGCACTTAGCAAGCGCTTGGTGACGGTTTTCCCACGCGACCACCCGGCCCTCATGCGCCTCCGCAACCCGGCGCGCTCGCTCCGGCGATCGATTCGTCACCGCTATCGAGGCCGGCGCATCTTCTCGCAAGGCCTCCAATGCCAGCTGTCCCATCTTTCCGGCCCCCACCAACAAAACGTGAAGTTCTGAAAGGAGCCGCGGCGGAATCTCCTCCGAGAAATACTGGCGCGCCATCTCTACGGCCGCGGTCGACACCGACGCTGCCCCCTGAGAGAGGTCGGTCTCGGTCGACACCTGCTTGGCTGCACGGAAGGCCGTGTGCATCAGCCGATGCATGAGCGAGTGCACCTGACCGGCCTCGTCCGCGCGCCGGTAAGCCGACTTGACCTGAGCGAGAATCTGCTGATCGCCCAAGACCATCGACTTAAGACCGGCCGTGACCTGCAAGACGTGTCGGACGGCGGCTTCGTCCTTTCGTCGAAACGCCGCTTCCTCGGGCCAGGGCTGCCCAGCCGCCCGCGACAGGGCCGCTTCTACCCGATCCGCATCCGCGGCTCGACCATAGAGGTACGCCTCTGTTCGGTTACAGGTGGAAAGAAGGACGACTTCAGCCTCTTCACACAGGATCAGCTCCTCATAAACAGCCCGCTGAGCCTCCTCATCCAAGGCAAATTCGTCTGTCTGCTCGACAGAGGCGTGTTCGTGGTTCAAGCCCAGTGCATAAAACGTCATGAAGACGATGTACGACCTGATCCGTAAGACTTCGATTTCCTACAACTGAGAGGGATCCCTGTTCGTCTTTCCGAATTGAATAGAGAATGAGTTTCGGTCTGTCAATACTCACGCCTGACCCCCATCCCGATTTTTCATCTGTCGCCCGGTCCATTTCTGCACAATTTTTACGCCAATTGGGCTATCGGAACGACCCAACCACACCACGACCTTGGTGCTCACTGCCTAGAATGTGAAGATAAGAAGAACAAATTGACTACAGGAGAAAAAGAATCTAGGTTTCTGTCGGAGTTTACGTAGGTTCCTTGAACCAAGGACTGACGTATGGGAGCACTCGTTAGACTGGTATTTGCTCCTGATCCAGAAGCAATAGGTGGTTCCCTTGAACCCTCTTCCTTGAATTCGCCTTTCTCGTCTTCTGTCACACGTTCATTCGATTTATCGACCGTTATGAAACGGTTCTTTCAAGCACTCGCTGCCATAGTAGCCCTCTGGGTTCTGGGAAGCTTCGTGGGCGTCATGTTTGATTCCACCAACCAGAATTTATGGACGCAGAGTCTGATGTGGTCGATGCTCGCGAGTGTCATCCTCGCCCCCGTCTTTATCTTTGTCGGAACCGCCCCATCCGGATCGAACTCGCAATCCGCTTCGAATCCCTCTCGTGCCGAACAGTCGTTTGACGTTGACGAAAAAGTTGAGGTTAGCCAGGAGGAAGAAACGAGTGAAAAGGAGGAGTGGCCATACACCTCTTAGCCCCGCCACGCAAAGCAGCTCGTGGAGATCGCTTCTACACTCGGATTGGGAAAACGCTCCCCCTTTGCATCGTCCTTGAGGGGCCAAACGGCCTGATCTCCGAACGCGGAGAATCGGGACCACTCTAAATCCGGCCCCATGCTCTCCGCACGAGTCCGTCTCAGGCAGTTCGCCGTCTGCCGTTTAAAAACCAGACCCGAAGAACAACCTGGTTTCGGGGTAAATTTACGCTTCTTCTCCGTTCTCTTCGACCATCTGGGTGGGAATGGTGAGTACCGGACACGGAGCCACCCGAACGATACGCTCGGTGTTGCTCCCAAGCAGAAACCGGCTTACGCCCGTCAGTCCGCGGGTTGCCATCACAATAAGCCCGACGCCGTGGGTCTCGGCAAAGTCGACGACATCTTTCGAGACATTGCCCTCCCGAACGTGGTAGGCACTCTGCACGTCGGGGCCCTCGATGTTTTCGTCCAGCTGCTGGAGGGCATCGTCGGCCTGTGCTACAATCTCCGGATCCATCTCAACCACGCCCACACCTGGTAGGCCCGTGTCACTGAAGAGGGGCACGTTTCGCTCCTCGGCAACGAATAGGAGATGAAGCCGCGCCTGATACTGATTCGCAAAGAGCTTGGACACGCGGAGCGCCTCTCGGGAATGCTCCGAAAAGTCGATGGGCGCGAGAATATCTTCGAAGAGGAGGTCTTCATCTCCCTCCGTCCAGGGCACTCGTTCGCGCACGGTCATCACTGGGCAGGGCGCGTGTCGGATAATCTTGTCCGCCACATTTCCCAGCATGAGCCGATCGAGCCCTTGCCGCCCGTGGGTTCCCATAATGACGAGGTCGATCTCGCGCTCCTCGACGTACTCGTGGATGGTGTCTGCCACGTCGAAGCTCAACTGAAGCGAGACCGTAGCTTCCAAGTCATGTCCTTCCTCCGGGAGCATGTTCTCCAATCGTTCGCGGGCTTCAGTTTTGATCTGATCACGGAGCTTTACGGCTCGCTCCTGGGCATCGGTAATGCCGTACCAGTCCGGATCGAGCTCGTTGACGACGTGGAGGATGTGAAGCCGAGCCCCAAACCGATCGGCCACTTCGAGGGCATGATTGAGGGCGTTATCGGCACAGGCCGAGAAATCCGTGGGGATGAGGACGTTTTCGAGGGTCATAATCGAAGCAAATTCGGGCGAGTGAGTAAGATGTGTGATGAGGAGGACCCAGAACGTGGTACGGTTACGCGGGAGCGTCTCCGCCTGCCTGGTCCGGCAGGAGGGACTTCCCAAAAGACTTCACGACGAAGACCGGCACCGACGCGCGCCGAACGATGCGCTCTGTGACGCTGCCGAGCAGCAACCGCTCGATCCCGGAGCGGCCATGGGTTGCGATGACGATGAGGTCCACGTCGTTTTCCGCTGCGTAATCGAGAACGGTGGAGGGCGCGTAGCCGATGGTGGCGTCGACCATGACGTGCTCGTACCCAATTTCCTCTCGGGCCAGGTCAGCGAGACTCTCCTCCACCCGATCGATGACCTCTGGCCCTGGGACGTCGGCCATTTCCATCCCGTACGCCGAGGGGTACATCACCTCCTCCACGGCGTGAAGGAGGGTGATTTTTGCACCATAGGTGAGGGCGAGCTCTTTGGCGTGCTTCACAGCTCCCTTCGAGGCGTCCGAAAAGTCGATCGGCGCCAGGACGTTGCGGACGTTCCAGGCGGGCACCTCTTCCTCCCCGGCCCGCACCGTGAGCACAGGACAGGGCGCCGTGCGCAGCACTTCCTCGGCCACACTGCCGATCAGAAGCCGCTGAAGCCCTCGTCGACCGTGGGTGCCCATGACGACGAGATCTACGTCATGCTCCTCGACGTACGACACAATAGATTCGGCCGCCGAGTCGCTGGCGATCTGGTCCTGAGCGATGGTCAGCGCATCCAGATCGATCGGGTGCGAGGGAGCATCAGCCGCCCCAAGCAGGTTCGCGAGCGAGCCGTCGGACAGCGGGAATTGCTCGTCCACTTCAGCCTGCGTGCCCGACTCGTTCTCTTGAACGTTGAGGACGTGCAGCGCAGCTCCGTGCCACTCGGCAAGAGCAGCGGCGTGCGGAAAGGCCCGTCCCGCCCCCGTCGACAGATCGGTGGGCCACAAAATGCGGTCGATGGAAAGCATGGTATTCGGGGATTGGTCGGAAGACCGTATCCACTAGGATAAAGGATAATGAGAATGCGAACAACCCTCAGGCTCCGTCGAGTATGCTTCTTCCTTCTTTCTCCGCGTCCTCTGTAACCGTGTAGCATAAAGTATGCTGAACAGCACCCGCCCCAAACAGGCGCAATTTCCCTGAACGAACGCCAGGAGGCCCCCACTCTCTCAGTGGGGCGTCTCCCCACGTGCCGTTATGAGCGTTTACTCGGAACGCTCAAGCTCCCCCTTCAGGTGTTTCACGCCCCGACGCAGCTCGAACGCACCGAACGCGATCATCCCCAGTAAGAGTGGCAGGATATGAAAAATGCCGCGATACGCGAGCAACGTGCCCAACACAATCGGGGGCGGAACTTCAGGAGTCAGAAGCAGAAGGGTGATGCTCTCAAATACACCCAGTCCGCCCGGCACATGACTTACCAGACCCGCGAGGAGAGCAGTGAGGTACACGCCAACGAGGTGTCCGAGCGAGATGCCAATCTCGGGTGGCAAGAGGACGAACACTACGGATGAGGCGAGCAGCAAGTCGCCCATCGCCAGTCCCACCTGGATGGGTAGCATCCACACAGGGGGCACCTTTAAGCTCCATCCCCAGAGCGTTACTGGGTCGTCGCGCGTCAGGACAAAGGTCACATACGCAATGACGGGAGCTAGTGAGATCCCCCCTAGAACGACCGGTGAAACCGGAAGCTCGAACGCCTCAGCAAGCCCAAGGGGAGCGACCGAAAACACGACGCCCCCCAGGGTGCAGAACCCCAACCAGAAGGAAACTCCAGCGAACAAAATTGCTTTTGCAACCGCCTTAGGCGATAATCCCCAGAGTGAATACAGCCGATAGCGAACGGACCCCCCCGTCAGAATGGGATTTCCGATGGCTTGGCTCACCGCGTACCCCACGAACGCCGAAAAGGCGATTCGTTTTGTCGAAAGGCTTTTGTCGATGTACCGCAGGGCGAGGGCGTCGTATCCCGCCAGGACGACGAACGTGCACGCAGTGAGCCCCATCGCCACGAGCACGTACGAGATCGGCAGATCGGCAAGGTACCCCCACACCTCGGCGTACTTAAACCCCCTCAGTTCACGCGCAATTACCCACAGCGAACCGGCAAAGACAAGAGACACCAGGATGACGGCAACCAATCGTTCGGGCGGCCATGCTTGGAGGCGAAGGCGCAGGAGTCGGCCCCAGGCCTTCCAGGTCATCCACGACCGCCAGCGAGGAGCCGACTGGGTCCTTATGATGGACTGCTGGCTCTCGGGGGTACGATCCTGATCGGGAAAAGACGACCCCCCTTCCAAATCCGACATGACAACGGCTGTAGCGATCGAGTGGGTGAGCGACTCCTCCTCCAAGGAGACGCATATTTACCGAACAGTCCCCGGAAAAGGAAACGTAGAACGACGATACCGACAGGAACCGACAGTGTGCCTATTGAACGCTCCTGCCCCATCTTCAATAACTTCGCCTTCTAAAATGCGTACCGGATCTCCTTCGCCCAAAAGATCCAACCCCTTCTTAACGAGAAGGAAAGAGCAAGCGTGCGACTGTTCGGGAATCAGTACGTCCCGACGCCCGTAGGGTAGAAACTTTGATACGGCATGTCCATAGTAGGCAAAGGTAGAAGGACGTTTCGCCCACGCTCACGACGACGGAACCAACCAACCGACCAATATGCGAGGAGTCAGCTTTAAGCCCCAAGACGCCGAAGACTTTTCCACCGGCGAAATCAAGTCGTACGGTGGCATCTACGCCGCTACCGCCGAGGACTTTGCCGGTGCATTCGAAATGGAGCCTGATACGTTTATCGACGTAGTGCAGTCTTCAGACGTGGAGCCGCTTACGGAAGTGGGAGACGACGAGGAGCCTGGCAAATACAGCCTCTCGTTCGAGCGCGAGGAGTTCGAAAAGCTGAAAGACATCCTGCTCGAACAGAAAGAAGAGGACGAAAACTAGGTCTTCTCCGCAACTTTTGAGTGCGGCTTCCCGCTGCCGCACATCGTCCCGCCCAGATCGACCCAACTGGTTCGATCTGGGCATTTTTCTTTGGGCCGTTTGTCCGCGCCCAATTCTTTTCCCTTCCGCACGACCTACTCGCACTCAAACCGACTCCAGTCCTTTGTCAGCGAGTCTACGGCACATGGTCCCTCAACCGTGCAGAGCGTCGCAATCGAGTCGACGGGAATTTGATCGGACGTCGGCGCCGTGACGTATCCCTTCGCAGGTTGAACCCATCCTCCGGCCCACACGCAGAGCACGTCTGCCTCCCGGTCGTAGCGGAGATAATCAATCCCCAGGTCGAGCATGAGGTTGCGGGCCTCTGGCGTCCCGGTATTGGTAAACCAGAAAAAAGACGTGTCGGGGCGTGCCTGTGCCTGCGCAAGGGCCTGCCGGACGAGCTGGTCGTATTTCTCGGTGGCCGTCGACGGCGGTGAGGGCGACTGGCACCCCATCACGAGGGTCCCGACCAAAAGGGCCCGAACAAGCACCCGTCTCCAGAAACGACGAACAGGGGTCATTGCAGATCAATCAAAGCGTGAGATCCAGCCCGATACGGAGGGACCGCCCCGGTCGAGGAAGTCCCAGCCCAATGAAGACCGCCTCGTCGGTCAAATTGTCCCCACGAACATATACACTTCCGCTCACCAGATCCGTGATGCTCGATAGCTCATAGCTGAGCCGAGTGTCCAAGACGAGCGAAGGGGACGAGGGAAGTTGCACAAAGGTATTCTGCTCATTCCGGGCGTAAACGCCCCCGGTGTAGCGGGCCTGCCCCGTGAGGGAGAGTCCAAACGGAAAATCGTAAACCACCGTGCCGGTCCCCAGCCACGAGGGCTTCTCATCTAAACGCTGTTCATCTCCATTTTCGGTGATGCCCCGGGGATGCGACCACGTCACGTTGCCGTCAACCACAAGCGTCTTCTTGGGCGTCCAGCGGACCGTTGTTTCAAGGCCGTAGATGCGAGCCCCTTTCAGGTTGATGCGCCGTTCCTTGCCCGTGTCTTCACCCTGCAGTTCCCCTCTCGCCCCCACGTTGCACGCGCCAATTGAGGTCTGCAGCCGAATCGTGCACTTGTCAATTGTGTTCTTGACCCGGTTCAGGAACGCGGTGGTCCCGACCGACCAATCGCCCGACTGCTGCTCAATGCCCACCTCGCCGATCCAAGCAGTGACCGGCTTCAGGGTCGGATTGGGCACAAACTTCCCAATCGCGGCCCCGAACAGTTCCCGCATCGTCGGAAATCGGCTCTTGCGTCCCGCGGCACTGCGCAGGGTCCAGCCCGCCCCCAAGGCAACGTTGATGCCCGAGGTCATGCCCCAAGTGTAGAATGGATCCCGGTTCGGAAACGGACCTGTTTTCGGGTAGTCCGCTCCGTCGAGGTTCCCCCCCGCCGACACTTCAACACGCGGATAAATTTGAGCCTCGTACTCGAGCCCGGCGCTAAAGACGTGCTGCTGATATACGGTCGTCGAATCGGCCGAGGCGGTGCTCTTCTCATGCTGGCTGAACAGTCCATTCAGCGCCAGCGACAGGCTTCCCAACGGAAGGTTCTGAGACACAATGACCCGAGTGCCGCCGGTACGGTCTCGTCCTTCCTGAACTTGGTTTAGCTCTTGATAATCGATCCCCTCGTAGTCGGCAATGTCTTGCGCAAACCGGCTGCCCCAGGCCGCTCCTCGAAGCGAGGTGTTGGTTCCGAAGGCGGTCTGCCCACTGGCAATGAGCGTCGTTTTCTGCCAGAGCGGGTACCGCCAGTACCGCGTCTGTGCAGGACGGGTATTCCCCTCCGGCGCCACCCCCTGCTCGGCGTCCACGTGCAGGGCGGAAAAGGCCAGTTGGCCGTTATCGAAGCGGTAGCTTGCCCGCCCGAACCCACTCAGCAACTGCCGATCCGTGTTGATGCGGCGGTCCCGAAGCGGCTGATTGTTTTCGAGATTCACGTTTTCGGACAGTGGCTGATTGCCTCGCTCTGAATACTGCACCGCGGCCGTAAAGTCCCAGCGCTCCGTTCGCCGCAGATGGGTGACGGAGGCGCGACGCTGTTCGGCCGTGCCGACAGCGCCTTTCAGCTCAGTCTTCTGTCCGGCTTCATCGAGGGTGCGGGACTGAAAGTTGATGGCCCCGCCGAGCACGTTGGCGCCATAGCGCACGGAGGGTACGCCCTTCGTCACCGTCATCTCTTCAACCACGCTGGCCGGAATAAGACTGATGTCCACCCGGTTGTCCCACGGGATGTTGAGGAGCGCCCCATCGAAGAACTGTCCCACCTGCCGGTCGCCTGCATTCCGGAAGTACAGGATGGTCTGCCCCCTCGAGTTGGTCTGCACGTGGGTGGCAGGTACTAAGGACGCCAGCTCCGACACGTCGGCCGCGTCCTGGCGCTCGAGGGCCTGCGGCTCGATCCGCTGGACCGTTGAGGTTACCCGCGCCGATTCGCCTCCCTGATCCTGTACAACAATCTCGTTCAGGGAATAGGAGTCGGACGCAAGCGCAACCGTGACGCTCGTGGTCTGACCATCCTGCACTTCAACGGACCGTCCGCGGGCTCGGTACCCGAGCGCGGACACTTCAAGCCGATACGTCCCCGGTGACAGCCGAAGCGTAAACGCTCCGGTCGTGTCTGTACTCGTCCCGGCGGTTCCCCCCTCGGTCCGTAGCACAACGTTGGCGTAGGGAACCGCTTCTCCCGTCTCAGCGTCCGTCACCCGGCCTCGTAGCGTGCCCTGCTGGGCATAGCCGTCGACGACCGCGATGCCCATTGCTAAGAACAGACAGGTAAGAATTCGAATCGCCGGGTTCATAACGCCGACCGAGACTCATGATCGATGCTTCGCTTTGCACATCTTCCGGACTCTTCCGCGTCCTTGTGCACCCGTGAAACGGCCCCATTGAACAAGGTGTTGGGAACGGTTCTTCACTTTTGCCCCGGGCAGACGTGTAACGACGTCTCTCATCGGACTCAGAAAATGACGCAGGATTCGGAGGGATCCACCAAGAAAACCACCTCCCAGCCCTTACTGGTCCGACGCCCCCTGCTCCTCGCGCTGCAATCCGGGCGTCCCCTCCAGCGCACGCAGGGCGTCGCTCATTGAGATCGGTCCCTTCGACTCCGTGCGCGGGAAGTTCACCGGCGTAATGACGTATCGACTCGGGTCCCGGACCGGCTTTCGTGGAATGGTCGTGTCGCGCACGGTGGCCCACACCTGGCGAACCGTCCGCCGGTACTGCTTTTCAAGAAGGCGGCGATCCGTCGTGAGCGCCCCGTAGGTGCGGTGAAGGGTGCGATAGGCAGCGTCGCGCGAAAGCTGCTCGGCCTGTTCGCGGTACCCATCGAGGGCCGCCTCGTGCGACTCCATGTACGAACGATACCGCTCAGCCAGGGGCTTGAGGTCGTCTCGATCTTCTGCCGCCGACTCTAGTTGCCGCAAATCCGATTCGGCGCGCCCCAGCTCCTGCTCCAGTTGCTTTACGGACTCCTGGAGGGCCTCATACGTCTTCGGTCCCGTTTCGTACTTTTCGTTTCCGTACGTCCGGCACCCTCCCAGTAGAATCAAGCCGATTAAAGCGACGAGCGGAAGAGATCGATAGGAATGAAGCATCACCAGACAGGAATTGTGGAAAAACCACGTTGTGCGGAGCGGATGTAGTCAATAGCACCGTCAAAGTGCCTGACGGAAGCGAGTCTTTCAACTCAAACACGGGGCCTTTCGGCCTTTTCACGTGTGATCCGTCTGTGACGAATCCCTGGATCTGCTACGTTCTCCTCCACAACCAACCGGCCCACAGAAACACCCTGAGGAGCCGGGTGGTACCCATCACTCCTGTGAAAGTCCTGTTGTGACGAGGAATTCGCGATCCATCCTCTCAACGCACTACGAACTCCATGAGTGAGCAGACGGCCCGTCTCGTCGCCCGGCTTCGGTCCCGACTCCAGCGGACGACCCGCCGAATCACCTGGGCGGAGGTCGCCTTCGGCACCGCTGTGGCCGTTGGATCGGTCGCAGGCGCATGGCTCCTAGCGGCCCTCCTCGAAGCGAGCCTCTGGCTGGGCACGACGGCTCGGACCGCCCTGGCGGCCGCCATTGGAACGGTTGCGGTCGGCGTTGTAGCGGTCGCCCTGGCACGTCCCCTCGGCCGACTAATCGGTCTTCTTCCCGGCCCCTCCGATGAGGAGGTGGCCCGTCGGGTCGGCCAACACTACCCCAGCGTCGCCGACCGGCTCGTAAACCTCCTCCAACTGGCCGAGGGCAAGCGCACACACGCCCCGGCGCCCCTCGTGGACCACGCCGTCCAGGATCTTGCCGACGACCTCGACGACGTCTCTTTCGAAGCCATCGAAGACTTTGGGCGCGCTCGTCAGGCCGTTCGCCTTGCATCTCTCCCCCTTGCCGGCGTTCTCGCTTTCCTCTTGATCGCCCCCGCCACCTTCCTCGGCGCCTCCGAGCGCCTCCTGGCCCCCAATACCGAATTCGACCGTCCCGCCCCCTTCCAGCTCAGCGTAGCGCCCGGCGACGCCCGGCTGGTCCGGGGCGACTCGCTGCAGCTGACCGTCCGTGCCACCGGCACCCCGCCCTCGACCGTCACCCTTCAGATGCGCGACGGGCCCAACGACGCCATTGATCGCTTCTCCCTGCAGGCCGACTCATCCGGCACCTTCCGCCATGACCTATCTGCTGTGCGGGAGTCGTTCCAGTACCGCGTCCACGCGCCGCCCCTCCGCACCGAATGGTACGAGGTAACCGTCACCAACCGCCCGCTTGTTCGACAGCTGCAGCTTACCCTTTCGCCCCCGTCCTACACCGGCCTTCCGTCCCGCGAGCTCGATCCCAACGTAGGAGACGTTACCGGGCTCCCCGGTTCCCGCGTGACCGTCGAAGCCACCCTGGGCGGGCCGCCCGTCGAAGCCGCGAGCATTGAGTTCGACGACGGGAGCACCCGTCCCATCGATGTGAGAAACGGCACCGCCCGCGGCACGTTCTCTCTCCAGCGCGAAGGCACCTACCTCCTGCGTCTCGAGAGCAGCGATGGCACCACGAACCGGGATCCGATCCAGTATCAGGTCTCGCTCCAACCCGACGCTCGCCCCTCGGTCAGCTTCCTCCAGCCCCAGGGCACGACCGACCTCAACGACGCCCTGACCCAACAGCTGCGCGTGAAGTTGAGCGACGACTTCGGCTTCTCGCAGGCAAAGCTCTACTATCGTCTCGCCGAGCAGCGGTTCGGTGATGGCCAGAAGGACTTCTCCTCCATCCCCCTCCCTCTACCGGACACCGACAAGACCAGTCTAGAACTCGCTCACGAGTGGCTACTGGCCCAGGACAGCGGCCTCGACCCCGAGCCCGGCGGCGTGATTGCCTACTACGTGAAGGCCTGGGACAACGACACCGTAAACGGACCCAAGAGCGGCCGCACCGCCACCCAACGCCTCCGCCGCCCGTCTCTCTCGGAGCAGTACGAGGAGCTGGATGATACCCAGAGCGAAGCCGGCGAGCAGATGGAACAGCTTCAGCAGCGCTCCGACTCCGCTCGGCAACAGTTCCGCCAGCTGCGCGACGAGTTGCGCCGTACCCGAGAGGCCGACTGGCAAGACCGCCAGAAACTCGATCGCATTCAGAAAAAACAGGAGTCGGTCGAGAAGGGCGTCGAAAAGCTCTCCGAGACGGTTCAGAAGATGAACCGGCAGATGCAGAAAAACGGCCTGTCCAGTCCTGAGACGATGAGGAAGTTCAAAGAGCTGCAGCGGGTAATCGAGGAGACCAAATCGCCCGAGCTTCAGAAGGCCCTCGACAAACTCCGGAAGGCCATGGAGAAAAACGACCTGCAGCAGATGCAGAAGGCGATGGAGCAGGTGCAGAAAAACGAGAAGTCGTACCAGAAACAGCTTGAACGCACCCTTTCCCTCTTCAAGCAACTCAAGGCGCAGCAGAAGCTCGGTGAGATGTCTCGCCGGGCCAAAGAGCTAAGCGAGACGGAGAAAAAGCTTCGCGAGAAGACTCGTGAGCGCATGAAGGAGTCTGCCTCGGACAAGAATGCCGAAGAGGAAAAAGAGAACGGCAATGCCCCGTCGGACTCTACCGCCACGGACGATTCGGACTCCTCCGAACAACCATCTGAGAACAAAGAGTCCTCCAAGGGGGAGGACTCTTCCGAGGGTGAGGAGTCATCGAAGGGCGAACAGTCATCTAAGGACGAGCAATCATCCGAGGGTCAGAAGTCTTCCTCTAACCAGAACTCCCAGTCTGCTCGCTCGGATTCCTCCGGCACCACTGACCAGAAGCCGTCTCGCGACTCAAACACAGACTCCTCAAAAACCCAAGGCAAGAAAAGCAAAAACGAGGACCTGGCCCGGGAACAGGAGCGAGCGGCCGAGAAGATGAAGAAGCTGATGGAGGAGATGGAAAAGGCCGAGAGCGAAATGAAAGATGTCCAGTCCGCTCCGAAGAAGCAGCTGCAGAAAATGAAGAAGCAGATGCAGCGGCAAAACCTGCCGAAGCAGATGCGGAAAAATAGCCAGCAGCTCCGGCAGAACCAGATGCAGGACGCCCAGCAGGGCCAGCAGCGGATGCAGCAGCGCCTGCAGCAGATGCAGCAGCAGCTTTCTCAGATGAAGAGCAAGATGCAAGGCCGCCAGCGGCAGATCAACGTGGCCGGCCTCCGCAGCGCCCTCGAGAATACGCTTTGGCTCTCGAAAGAGCAGGAGTCGCTCCGCCTCACAGTGTCCGGCCTTGCGTCTCAGGGCCCCACTCTGCGCTCCTACGCCCGGGAGCAAAAGACCCTCTCGGACGGCCTCAAGACGGTCGCCGACTCCCTTGAATCGATTGCACGCCGGGTGCCCCAAATGTCTCAGAAAGTGCGGGAGAAAACCGGCAACGCGCTCCGGTCGATGGGAACGGCCACCACGGCCCTCGACGAACGCAACGCGGGCAAAGCCACAGGACACCAGAAGACCTCGATGAAGCACCTGAACGAGCTGGCCCTTCTCCTATCGGAGCTGCTCGAAAAGCTTCAAAACCAGCAGGGCTCCGGCAGCGGGATGTCTATGCAGCAGATGATGCAGAAGCTCCAGCAGATGTCCGGCCAGCAGCAGAAGCTCAATAAGCAGATCCAGAAGCACCTGAATAACATTCAGGGCGAGCGTCTCTCGAAGGAAGAGGCCCAGCGCCAGAAGGAATTGGCCAAGCAGCAGCGCCAGATCAAGAAGCAGCTCGAGGATATGGATGTGGGCAGCGAGGCCCGCAAGCAAATCATGGGCGACCTGGAGAAGATCGCCGAGCAAATGGAACAGACCGCCGAAAAACTTGAACAGGGTCGCCATTCTCGGGACCTCGTCGAGCAGCAGAAGCAGATCTTGACTCGTCTCCTTAACGCTCAGAAGTCGCTACGCACTCAAGGCAAGGAGAAGCAGCGCCGGGGACGGGAGGCCGAGGACGAGTACGAGCAGCGTCCGCCCGGCGCCCTCCCTGACACGGAAAACGCCGACCAACTGCGTCGCGACTTCATTCGGGCGCTCGAGATGGGCTACAGTCCCGACTACGAAGAGCTTATCAAACGCTACTTCGAACTGCTCCAGCAACAGCAGGAGAGGAAGTCGACTCCGTAGTTGATCTCGGCCCCCTCTTCCTTCGGGTGGGCCCCGGATCGTCTCATGGTCCCGCCGTACGGGAAATTCAGTTGACCGGGAAAACGTACATCCCAATCCGCGCTTTCCCGACCACGGTGCTACACGATTGGTGGCCCCTCACGCTGGGACCGCAGGCGAACGGTTCTTTGCGACAAACTCTTGCCCGCCGTGCGACCGGAGCCTTCGTGGACGTAACGCGGACTCGGCTCTTTTTGGAGTGTACGTTAAGTCAGACCCGGGGCCGGTTGGAGTCTGTGGAAATGCAAAACGCTCCCGTGCCTGTCTCCTCTTACCGAACCGGGAGCGAGGGGCTGTACCAGAAGAAATTTCTACGGTCTTAATTCCCACCCGGGATGAATCAACGATAATAAATTGATTCCCCCTTTTCCCAGTCGTATGTTGTTGGCGAACGGTTTTTAATTGCCGTTATTTTCTTTGCGTTGACGAAAGTCTAAACTCCGAATGCGAGGATCGCAGAACGTTCAGTCTGTCTTGCGTCCTCTTTACGCACGTTCTGCGCATCCAGTCTCGTGGAATTGCACAGCCGCTTTCGTTAACGTCGTGAATCGTATAACGACGTTCACCCCGTCTCTCCCGACGATGTCGCACCACACGGCCGGTTCCAACCACGGCAGGACCGTGCCTCATTTCCCCCAAACGGCCCGGACACACCCGTCCGCCCGAATGGAGTTGAACGCCCTTCGCACCCGTTCGGTGGACTGTGCTTTGCGCGAGCAAACGGGGTCTTTATGAAGCGTCTTCCCGTCCGGGAAGGCACGCGTAGCCGCCCGGTTTTTCACCCACTCACCAATCCCGCTTAGTTGCATGGCTCAATCCAGACGTGTTCTCTTCGTTGCTGGGGAAGTGACCCCCTTCGCCAAAAGCTCCTCCATTGCCGCCCTTGCCCGCACCCTCCCAGAACAACTGCAGGACGCGGGTGACTTTCAGGCGCGGGTCATGATGCCCTGTTACGGCAACATCGACGAGCGTACCCACAACTTACACGAGGTCATCCGACTCTCAGGGGCCGACGTGCCCATGGGGGACCGTACCGAAACGCTCACCGTAAAGGTGGCGTCGGTGCCGGACGTACGGCTACAGGTCTACTTTATGGACCACGAAACGTACTTTGCCGACGACAAAGGCGCGATTATCGACGACAGCAGCTCCCTCGAGGCGGTGCTTCAGCGGGCGCTCTTTTTCAACCGTGCGGCCCTCGAAACCATCCGGACGCTCCGCTGGGGACCGGACCTCATTCATTCCTTCGGCTGGATGAGCGGACTGGTGCCCCTCCTCCTTACCTCTGAATATGGCGGGGACGAACATCTAGGCACAGCCAAGTCGGTCTTTACCCCGGGCGATCAAGATCCTGGAACGGAGATCTCCTCGCCCCTTGCCCAGGACGTGGGTCTTCCGCTCGACGGCGAAGCCCCCGCGACCTTCTCGGAAACAGGTGCCAGCCACGCTGACGCCTCCATCTATCCACCCGGCTTCTCATCGTCGGATGGAGCCGCCCAATTTCATGATGACGACGCGCAGCGTGGACAACAGCTGGCGTCCATGTATGATCAAATGCTGAGTGAAGTCCCCGCTTAGAACGCGGCAGGTTAGAAACACCCCGGCTCGGCGGAGCATTCACCGTACGGCTTTCTCAGCGCCACAGGGCTATCTCTCACGTGGAGGCGTGTGTGCTTCAGGGAGCCTCACTCCCCTGAATGTCCGCCTCGCGGCGAGATGGAATCACGCTGCCTCTCGGCGAGCGGTAAACACACCACGGACGCCCCCTCGGGGCAGAGAAGACGCCCTTGCTGAAGATACTGGGCTTTGTCTGCACGCCCTACGCCACGTTTTGCTTGCTTTTTGCAACTGGGTCGTCGCCGTCGTTTATGATGTACCGGCTGTTTCTTTTCCTGCTCCTCTCCGGAGCGCTTTTGTTGTCCTTATCTGCCTGTTCCGATCCGACGGGCGTGGGCGGCGACCTTGGGGGTGGATCCCTGGATCAAGCCGATCCCCAGTCCGTCGATGCCGTGCCGTCGAGCTTCGGGACGACCACCGCCCCCTCCCAAACCGGATTCGATTTCTCCTCCGAAGATGCGTCTAATCGTTCTTGGCGGTTTCTTGCAGGGGCCGTGAATGATCCCATTTCCGGCGTGATCGAAGCGGAGGGCTATATTGACTTCCTCGGTACCGAGGATCGCCCCTTGTCGGTCGAAACTGCCGATGTGGCCTCTCTGGATGCAGAACTCCGCCTCACCCCCACCTACCTGCACGGTGATACCATCTCGACCCTAAATTTAAACCTGTACACCTTGGGGTCGGAAGTCGAGATGCATCGACTCCCAGCAGACACCTCCTTCGCTCCCGGCACCCAACTTTCCCCTCCCGAAGAAGCCGGGACATCGTATTTAACTCGACCTGGCGACTCTCTGGTCACCCTTTCCCTCCCCGATTCCTGGATCGAGGATCACCTGCAAGCCCTCAAAGCCGATACCTTCGGGGCGGACGTCAACGGCTTCATTCTTCGAGCGGCGAACCGTTCACCCACAGCCGCCCAGCGGCAGTTGGTCGCGGGGTTTGACCTTCGGAGCGCTTCCCTCCGTCTCATGACCCCATCTGACACCGTCGACTTTACTGCACTCAAAACCTTCACCCACATCGAGCGTCGAGGCTCCCCCGATGTGGATACCAGCGATCGGACACTAATTCAAGACGGGGTGGGAACGGGTCTCTCTATGACCTGGGATTTTGAACGTCCTCCTCTTGACTCTCTGAAGAACACGCCATTGAACCGAGTGGATGTCACGGTCCCCATCGACACGACAACGATGGAGGCGTCACTCGCGGAGGCTCCCCTCACGTTCTCGCGTCCGCAGGTGAATCTGTATAAGATGACAGCACTCCGAACCGACGGCGCAGATGAGTGTCGTCAGTTTGGCTTTCTGGAGCTGAGAGACAACTCCGAAATCTGTCGTCTTCCGACAAATCCGTCTTTTGCCCCCAATGAGGCCCGCCTACGTTCACAGGCGGCTTTCGACATCTTTGAGCGTTCGCTCTTTGAGACTCCCCCCTTCACGACCTTCCGGGTCGAAATTGCGAACCAACCAAACCCGTCTTCTCAAAACCGCCCCCGTCGCGGGCTTCCGAGTACCGTTCCTGTGCTCGTGCGCACCGCCAGTCCCGACACGTCGGCCCTTCCCCGCGTAACACTCACCGTGACGCCACTTTAGATCTCGGTAGGTATCGTTTTCCACTTGTTCGTCGTACCGCCCACACGCTACAAGGGGTCATGGTTTTCCCACCCTACTCACAATCCTCTCACGTGACGGCCCTCGTCGCCGTCGTCCTGCTCCTGCTATCCGGTGCTTCAGCGCAGGCGCAGTCCAATGGCGACGGATCCATCTATTCCCGCTTTGGTCTGGGCACGCTCACGGACTTTTCTTCTTCCCAGAGCGCGGCGATGGGCCGAGGCGCCTATGCCCTTCGCTCCCTCAACTACAACTCCGTGGCCAACCCTGCGCTTTGGAGCGATCAGGTGTTCACCCGACTTTCGGCCGGCGGCTCGTTCAAGCGCATCGAGGCCAAAAGCCGAGGAACCCAAGCAAGTCAACTCACCTCCGGCTCCATCGAGGCCCTCAAGTTCAGCTTCCCAATCCTGGAGCGCGAACTTGGGGTTGGCTTTACGTTCCAGCCCTATACGCAGCACAACTACCGGCTGCGCAGCAAGGGAACCCTGCCCGTAAGCACCGAGCCTGATCCTGTCACCTACCGCAAGAATCTCCGAGGCCAGGGGGGACTGCACACCTTTCGAGGCGGAATGGGATATCGAATCACCGACTGGTTCAGCCTCGGCGCAAGCATGGACGTGCTGTTTGGGATCCTTCAGAAAAAACGCAGCACCGAATTCAATAACGTCACGTTTCGCAATCTCACCGTGTCCGACGACACACGCCTCCTCGGGATTACCGGCACGGTCGGAGGGCATTTTGCCTTCACCAGCGTCTTTTTGGAGGAAGATGTCCTTTCTCTGGGGGCCTCCGCTGCCCTTCCTACGACGTTGTCGGGCACTCGGGTCTTCACCCGCGATGAAGGACGCGACCTCACGCCCGACACGCTTCAATCGCTGGACGGTGAGGTTTCTCTGCCCTTTCGAGGACAAGCTGGAATAGCGTACCAACCAAACTCGCGCTGGACGTTCACCGCCGACGGCCTCTATGAACCCTGGAGCAACTTTTCGGCGACCTTTGGAACGGCGGGTCCCTTCGACAACACCTTTCCGGTTAAGGGCCCTCAGTCCCTGACCGACCGGTGGCGCATTTCCGTGGGCACCGAACTCCTTCCCGCCGGAGAGAATTCCCTCTCTGGATATTTCGCCAATGTTGCCTACCGCTTAGGGGTCTACACGGAGCGCATGTATGTCCGTCCCGATGGGCAAACGGACCTGCAAACCTACGCCGTCACGACCGGATTCAGCTTGCCGACCTCCCTCTCTGGCACGCGAATTGACCTTAACCTACGTGCTGGACGACGCGGTACCACGGAGAACGCCCTTGTTCAGGACACGTTCTTCGGGGTTGCTCTCCACATTAACTTCGGTGAACGCTGGTTTCGCGAGCGCAAGCTACGTTAATACCCTAGCACGGACTTTCCTGTAGAGAGCATTTCCTCCGGTTTAGAAGAGTCGTTAGCCCCAAACCGGATCCGAAACTCGCCTCGCAGTCGTCCAGTCTAATTGTCGTGGCCTGTACATTATATGATACAGATGAATAACCCAACTATGTCCCTCCCTACCCGCTCGTCCGCTGTCCTCACAGCTCTCCTCGGGATGCTCATTGGGCTCATCCCCTTTAGCCTGATGGCGCAGCCGGCTCAGGCCCAGGACTCCGGGCCCGGCAAGCAGCAGAAGGCCATGCACTACAGCCTCTACTACGAGAGTTTCAAGAACGACGAATTCAGTAGTGCGAAAGGCGACCTTGAGTGGATAATCGAAAACGCCCCGGGGTTCCCGAAGGGAGACTCCCGAAACTTCAGGCGCGAGTACCAGCTCTACGAAGGCCTCGCCAAAAAAGCGGAGTCCGAAGAGAAGCGACTGGCCTATCTCGACACGGCCGCAACCAAGCTGGCGACGGCAATCGAGCGCATGGACAGGCACGGCATTTCGTACAAAGAGTATAAGTGGGAACTCAAGAAGGGACGGTTTCTCGAGGAGCACAACGATGCTCTGCCCAAACTGACGACCCAGAACCTCGAAGCCCCCACAACCCACTACAGGAGGGCGTTTGAGCAAGCGCCTAACAAGGTCGACCCCTACTATATACAGCAGATTCTACGGGGCTACCTGAACGAAAACGAGCAGGACAAAGCGCTTGAGTTCGCCGATCTCGTAGAGGAAAAATGCGAACGTGACGACGAGCTCGGTAAAATTCTCTCGTCGGTCCGGAACGACATCTTCGGTAAAAATCCGCAGGCAAAAGTCAAGTACCTGGAGAAGCAAATGGAGGCCAACCCGGACAGTGCGAAGATTATGCTGTCCCTTTTCGATGCGTACGTCCAGCAGGGAAACGTCTCGAAGGCCTCTGAGCTTGCGCCCAAGCTCATGAAAACGAACCCGCCAGCCGAAACGGTGCGCGAAATCGCCGAGATGCGCCTCGAAAACGGACGCCCCCAGAAAGCCCTCGACGCCTACAATAAAGCCGAGGAGCAGGGCGCCGACCTGAAGGCGCAGGACTTCCTCAGTCGAGGCAACGCGTATCAGAAGATGGGCGAATTCTCCAAGGCTCGTCGCCAGTATCGAAAGGCGATTGATATGGGGTCCGACTTCGGTGAAGCCTACATTGCCCTCGGCGACCTCTACGCCTCAGCCGTCAGCGAATGTAGCGGTAGCCAGCTGGGGCGGAAGGACAAGGCAGTGTACTGGGTTGTCGTTGATCAGTACCGCAAGGCCATTGAGGTCGACTCGACCATGGAGTCGGTCGCAGACAGTAAGATAAAGAGCTACAGGGACGTCTTCCCAAGTCAAGAAGATATTTTCTACCGCGATGACTGGGACAAGGGCAGCAGCTTCAAGATTGACTATGGCTGCTATTCCTGGATCAACGAGACGACGAAGGTCCGCCAGGCGCCCTAAACGGTCGGTTGCGTTGCTATTCCTGAAGGCCGGTGAGCTCCTCCCAGCTCACCGGCCTTTCGATTTTGTACTTTCCGGCTGATTGGCCTACATTGAGGGTGACTTGATCGAGTCGCTCCTCACTGTGTTCTCTCTCACGAACGCTTTTCGTCTGCGACGCTCTGCCTATGGCTTCTATTCAACACGTCACCGCTCGCGAAATCCTGGACAGTCGCGGCAATCCCACGGTCGAGGTCGATGTCACAACCGAGGACGGCGTCCTGGGCCGAGCTGCCGTTCCCAGCGGCGCCTCCACCGGCGAATACGAGGCCGTCGAACTCCGGGACGGCGATAACAATCGCTTCCGGGGAAAAGGAGTGACGGAGGCCGTAGCCAATGTCAACGAGACGATCGCCCCTGAGCTCCGTGGAACGAGCGTTCTGAAACAGGTGGCCCTCGATGAGACGCTCCTGGCCCTGGACGGCACGCCGGACAAGTCCAACCTCGGCGCCAACGCCCTCCTCGGAGTGTCCCTGGCCACAGCCAAGGCCGCCGCGGCCACCCTCGGCATCCCCCTCTTTCGCTACGTGGGAACGGCCTGCGCCACCACCCTTCCCGTTCCTCTCATGAACATCCTTAACGGCGGCGAGCACGCCGATAACAACGTTGACATGCAGGAGTTCATGATTGCCCCCGTCGGCCCCTCCTCCTTTGCGGAGGCCCTTCGCATGGGGGTCGAGGTGTTTCACACCCTCAGCGACGTGCTCAAAAATCGAGACTACAGCACGGCGGTCGGGGATGAGGGCGGCTTCGCCCCGGACCTTGACTCCAACGAGGAAGCCATCGAGCTCGTGGTCGAAGCCATTGGGGAGGCCGGTTTTACGGCGGGTGAGGATGTGTTCGTGGCCCTCGATCCCGCGAGTGCCGAGATGTTCGACGACGGCGCCTACGTGTTCTGGAAGAGCGATCCCGACACGCAGCGCTCCTCCGAGGACATGGTGGCGTTCTGGAGCGACTGGGTCGACCAGTACCCCATCCTCTCCATTGAGGACGCGATGGACGAGGACGACTGGAAAGGGTGGCAGATGCTCACCGACGCCATCGGCGACGACGTGCAGCTGGTGGGCGACGACCTGTTCGTCACGAATACCGAGCGTCTCCAGCGCGGCATCGATGAGAACTGTGGCAACTCGATTCTCGTAAAGCCCAACCAAATCGGTACGCTTACTGAAACGCTCGACGCGGTGGAGACGGCGCACAAGAACGGATTCACTGCGGTTCTGAGCCACCGCTCGGGCGAAACCGAGGATACGACCATTGCCGACCTGGCTGTGGCCCTGAGCACCGGTCAAATCAAGACCGGCTCCGCCAGCCGAAGCGACCGGGTCGCCAAGTACAACCAGCTGCTTCGGATCGAGGAGCAACTGGGTTCCACTGCGCACTTTCCCGGTCTCGATGCATTCCCTCTTTCGAGCTGACCGTTAGTCCCCATGCAGCTTCCCCGTCCGGAGTCCAAAAAGAGCCTCCGACGTTGGATCGTTGGCGGCCTACTTTGCACCCTCCTCATCTGGGTCACGTTCTTCGACAGCCACAGCCTGCTTCAGCGCTATCAGTGGCACCAGAAACGGGACCAGCTTACCCAGGAAAACCAGGAGCTTCGTCGCGAGATTCAGCAACTTCGTAAGCAGCTGGACCGCCCCCTCACCGACTCCCTCGTTGAGCGCATCGCCCGCGAGGAGTACGGCATGAAGCGTCCCGACGAAACCGTGTACCGCTTGAAGACGGACTAACCCCTCCGCTTCCTTCCTTCTTGCTGAGATGCTGTTTTAATTTCAAGCGCTCTGGATCTACCTGGGCGTAACGACTGCACGTCCATGCAGAACAGTTTGATTTCTGACCGCCATCATTCCGATTCAGCATCTCGACCGGAGAATCCGATCGCGATTGTGAAGCCGGTCATGAATTAAAACAGTTTCTAAAGGCGGTACACACGCCCCCCTTCTCTACACTCGCCAGACCGTTCCATTCTATGCGTTCGCACGCCGTTGGCATCGACCTCGGAGGCACGAATCTAAAAGCTGCCCTCGTCCACCGAGAAGAGGGCTTGCTCGAAACCACCCGCCGCCGAACGGATGCCGATCAAGGCCCCGAGCACGTCATTGAGGGCATCGCTACCCTCGCAGAGCACTTGATTGACAGTGCGCCCTCCCCCATTGCCGGAATCGGCATTGGCTCACCAGGGGCCATCAACTGGGAGCGCACCACCGTCACGCGCCCACCCAACCTGCCCGGATGGGACTCGGTGAACCTGCAGGCAACCCTGCAGTCGGAGCTGGGAAGCGACATGCCCGTCATCGTCGAAAATGACGCCAACGTCGCCGGGCTCGGCTCCGCCTACTACGGAAGCGGACGTCCCTTCGACTCGTTCATCATGGTCACCCTCGGTACGGGGGTGGGCGGAGCCATCATTTATCGGAACCGAATCTTTCGCGGGAGTACGGGCGGCGCGGCCGAAATCGGCCACGTGACTATCGACTATGAGGGCCCGTACGCCAACTCAGGGGTTGCCGGCGCCATCGAAGCCTATCTCGGTCAGGAATTTTTATCCGATCACGCCCGCGACCGACTCGTGAACTATCCCAATACGACTCTTCACGACCGCGTGGACGGCAACCTCGACCGGCTCACTCCCAAGATCCTCCACGAAGCCGCTCAGGACGGAGACGACGCTGCAAAAGACATCCTGGAGTGGGCGGGCCACAAACTGGGTCGCGTCCTGGGATCCGCCGTCAACTTGCTCGACATCCGAACCATCATCGTTGGCGGAGGCGTGTCTGCTTCCGGCGATTACATTCTTGACCCGGCTCGAAAGGCCCTTCCCTCCTCCGTGGTGCCCGGCCTCCGAGAGCACCTCCAAATTCGCCAGGAGGACCTTGGCAACGAAGTCGGCCTTCTCGGGGCAGCCCGCCTCGCCTTCGACGGAAAGGACGCGCAGGTGTAGCGAACGCCCGGGCGGTACGGACGAAAGTGCGGGGAAGTCTTTTTCCTGAGTCGCCGGTGGCTGAACCGTATCCGCCGTGGAGAGTACGGACGCCGTGGTCGGTTGCTCTAGCATCGTGTCCCCACCAATGGTCGAGCGCGATCTGGTTTTGACACTCGGATGGGTCCTGCTCTCGCTCGCCGTCGTGCAGGTGAGCCCCGCGCAGGAGCGCCCCGACACGACCCGTACCCCCGGTCCGGACACCAGCCGCACCCAGGGTCCCGACAGCCTCCGTCGGCCAGCGGACGAAGCCCCAGATGCTGCTGTACCCACCGCCGATTCTCTTACGGGCCAGACCGCTCAGAGCGGTGCCTCCGACGCCCGTCGCTCTCCTGAATCTGCCTCTGGCTCCGGAGCTCGTACGCAAGAACCGAACGCCGTTACGTTTTCGGCGAGCGATTCCCTCGTCATTCGCAGCGACACGGCCGCCAGCGATCGCGGCACCCTCTACGGCGAATCCGACGTGTCGTATCAGTCGGCCTCGCTTCGAGCCCGAACGATTGAACTGGACTTCGATACAGCGACCCTTCAGGCAGAGGGATCTCCTTCGGACACGCTCCAGAACGGCCGTCCCGTTTTCAAGCAAAGCGGCGGGGGATCACAAGGCGGAGGTGGATCCCCAAGCGGAGGGGGCGCCACGTCCTTCACAGGAAAAACCCTTTCTTATAATCTCACCACAAAGCGGGGACGGATCGTCTCTGCCCGCACCGAGCGGAAAGAGGCCTTCATTGACGGCGGGGCCGTAAAGATGTTCGAAGACAGCACCTTGTTCGTCCAAGAGGGATCGTACACGACGTGTGACTGTCCCCCAGGTATGGCCCCCTCCTATTCTCTTCGCTCCAGCCAGATGAAAGTGGCGGAGAAGTGGGTCTACACCGGCCCCATTCAACTGTATCTCTTCAACGTGCCAACGCCGCTCTGGCTGCCCTTCGGCTTTCTTCCTAACGTGCAGGGGCGCCGGAGCGGCCCTCTCGCCCCGGAGTACGGGGAGGATAAGCGGGGCTTTTTTCTGAAAAACTGGGGCTGGTACTTCGCGCTCAATCCCTATACGGACCTGACGCTGCAGGGAAGCATCTGGTCGCGAGGCAGCTTCGAGGTTCGCCCCCGATTTCGATACAAGAAACGCTACAAGTATAACGGCGACCTCCGCCTGACCTTTCGTCGCGAGCGAATTGGGGAAGAGGAAGACCCTAATTTTCAGAACCGCCGCGAAGGTGAAATCGAATGGAATCACAGCCAGAACCTCTCTCCCACCGCCCGACTGAGTGGAGACGTCAATCTCGCTACGTCCGGGAACTTTGCTCGCGACAACAGCGATAGCTTCGAGGAGGCGGTTCAGCAGGACGTTTCTTCAAACATCCGGTACAGCAAAAACTGGCCCGGGGGCGGTCAGCAGTTGAGTCTCAGCGCACGCCAGCAGCAGCAATTGCAGAGCGGAGAAGTGCGCCTAACCCTTCCCAATTTGAGCTTCTCCCAAAACTCCTTCAAGCCCTTCAAGCGCGACCAGCGGATCGGAGACAAGCGATGGTACGAACGACTCACGACCTCGTACGATTTAGACGTGTCGAACACCTTCAATTTTGTGCCCCGCGACCTCGATCAACTTCGTGAGAGGGGGGACTCGACCCTCGCCGATTCGATCGGACAGGCAAACATCGACTGGTACGAAGCGCTCGTTGATCGGGAAAAGTACGAACTCGCCACAGGAAACGAACAACTGTACGACGCTCAGGCCACCCATCGGATTCCCTTAAACCTGAACTTCCGGGTGGACCGGTATAATCTGTCCCTGAGTCCGAACGCGCAGTACACGTCCGATTGGTATGTCAATACGGTTCGAAAAGTCGCGAAGCGCGACTCGGCGGGAGGCGTAGACGAAGTCGTCGAGCAAAACACCCCTGGATTTTACGCTCGACGTGAGTTCAGCACGTCGTTTTCGGCGGGTACAGAGCTCTTCGGCACGTTTCCCGTCGGAGTGGGGTCCTTTGAGGGACTCCGGCATCGCCTCTCTCCCTCCCTCTCGGCCAACTACAAGCCCAACTTCAATGACCCAAGGTGGGGGCGGACGCGACGGATCCGATTCGAAGACGGCACCCCTGTGCCGGAAGACTCGCTAAATCAACCGGGTCGATACGAGATCGTGGACGGATCATCCGTCCGCCAAAGCACCAAGCAGTGGAGCCTCAACTTCTCGCTTAGCAACGTCTTTGAAACGAAGCGCGTCGAGGTGGACTCGTCGGGCAACCGGCAAGCCGACAAGATAAAACTACTGAGTTTGGACGTGGGAGGGCTCTCCTACAACTTCGCTGCGGACTCTTTCCGGGTCGGACGTAGCATCAGTCTCAATGCCCGCACCCGGATCAATCCCTTCAACGTTTCGATGCGGTCCTCCTTTTCGCCGTATGCCCTCCGTGAGGCCTCGCCTCAAAGCCGACCAGACACCGAGGGCGGCCGGCTGCGGGAGATCGACCAACTCATGGTTCGGGAGCGTCCACTCACCCCGGCTCGCCTGACGAACTTTCGCCTCAGCCTCAGTGCCGATTTTTCGAGCGAGGACGGCGGCGGCCGCGGACGGTCGCAAACCGCTCGACGCTCACGGGGCTCTCGGGCCTCGAATCAACAGCGCCAAGCACAAGACAGACCCACTGCCTCTCGGTCTTCTCCGCAAACGCTCTCAGAGTTCAACATTCCCTGGTCGCTGAGTTTTGATTTTAACTACAGCTTCAGCAAACCGCGGAAGGAGATTACGAACCGGAACGCCACGCTTGGCGTCGACTTCTCATTCAACGTGACGCCCCTCTGGCGCATCCAAGGCAACACCGGATACGACTTCATCGACAAGAAGGTCTCGACCACCCGAATTCGCATTAACCGAAGCCTGGGATGCTGGAATATGTCGTTCTCGTGGGTACCGTTCGGGGAATTCCAGCAGTTCGGCTTCAATCTTCAGGTCAGCAGTGGAAAACTCTCCCAGCTGCTTCAGCTGCAGATCCCGAACCAGGGCGGCGAGGGACGGTTCGGCGGATTTGGGGATCAGATTCGAAACACGGCCCAGGGTGCGGCCGGCGGCGGAGGCTTCGGCAGCCCCCCGGGCGGAGGCGGATTCCCCTAATTCTCCCTTCCGTCCAAACAGCAGTCGGGTCGGACGTCGGTGAGAAACGAACGGTGGGGCCCTCTCTCGACCGCGGGGCCCTTCTCCCTCAAGATTAGGCGCGGACGCTGAGGGCCTCCGTCACCTTGTCGGCCGCCTCCTTCAGCAGCACGGCAGACTCCACCGTGACGTCGCTCTCGTCGAGCAGCTGCTTCCCTTCCTCCGCGTTGGTTCCCTGCAAGCGCACGATCAGCGGCACCGAAATGTCCACGCTCTTGGCAGCCTCAATAACACCTCGGGCCACACGGTCGCAGCGCACGATGCCACCGAAGATGTTCACGAGGATCGCTTCGACGTTCGGGTCTTTGAGGATAATCTGGAAGCCGGCCTCCACGGTCTCCGCGTCGGCCGATCCCCCGACGTCCAGGAAGTTGGCCGGCTCGCCCCCTGCCAGCTTAATCACGTCCATCGTCGCCATCGCCAGGCCGGCCCCGTTCACCATACAGCCCACGTTCCCGTCCAGCTTGATATAGCTGAGGCCGTGCTTGCCTGCCTCCACCTCCGTCGGGTCTTCCTCGTGGATGTCGCGCATCTCTTCGAGGTCCGGATGGCGGAAGAGCGCGCTGTCGTCGAGGTTGATTTTTGCATCGACGGCGGCAATCTCGCCTTGAGGGGTGCGCACGAGAGGATTGATCTCCGCGAGCGTGCTATCCGACTCTTCAAAGGCCTCATAGAGCCCCGTAATCGCGTTCACGGCTTGCTTGAAGGCATCCCCCTCCAGGTTCATCGCAAACGCAAGCTGGCGGGCGTGGAAGGGCTGCAGGCCGAGCGAGGGATCGATCCAGACCTTTTGGATCTTCTCTGGCGACTCGTCGGCGACCGTTTCGATGTCGACGCCTCCCTCCGTCGACACCATGATGACGTTCATGCTCTCTTCGCGATCGAGGGTGACGCCGAGGTAGTATTCCTGCTCGATATCCACCCCCTCGGTCACGAGAATCTTCCGCACCTTTTGTCCCTCCTCCCCGGTCTGGTGGGTCACTAGGTTCATGCCCAGGATGTCGTCGGCGTGCTCGCGCACCTCCTCGACGCTCTCGGCGAGCTGAACGCCCCCGCCTTTCCCGCGGCCCCCAGCGTGGATCTGTGCCTTCACGACAAAGAGACTCGCTCCGTCCTCTTCAAGGCGTTCGGCGGCGGCAACGGCCTCGTCGACGGTTTCGGCCACGATGCCCTGCGGCACGGGTACGTCGTAGTCGCGGAGGAGGTCTTTTGCTTGATATTCGTGGAGCTTCATGAACGTTGGGCGGGTTGGGTGAACGGTTGGTTCGAAGGTAAGTAAACGATTTAGGGCGAAAAGGTCTAACCACAAACGTCGATTTTGCGGGTTGTTCGAGGGATGGGCGATCATCGGTCTGCCCGCATCAGCACACGCGATCTGCGCGTCCGTCCATTGGCATGACGCTCTTTGAACGGCACATCATTAAGCGCCTGCTGAAGGGATTTTTCTTCTTCATCGGGGCGCTCATCGTCTTCTTCATTGTCTTGCACTGGGTGGAGTACAGTGACGACTTCCTTGACGGGGGGGCCACGATCACGGAGGTGTTTACCGTCTTCTATCCTAGCTACATTCCGGAAATTGTCCGCCTTACCTCCCCGCTGGCAATCTTCCTCGCCTGCATCTACGTCACCAGCACCCTGGCCCAGGAGCTGCAACTCATTGCCCTCCAGACGACGGGCGTGTCCCTCTATCGCCTCATGCGCCCCTACGTGATTGCCGGCGTCGGCATCACGCTTTTCATGTTTGGCTTCAACGGCTGGGTCGTCCCCCGCACCAACGAGGTCGTCGTGCGCTACGAGAAAGAATACCTGCCAAACGCGAATCAGACCCCGAACGTGAGCGAATTTCAACGCCGCAATGATCGCCGAACGATTCTCTCAGTGGGCTACTACGACCGCGATCGGAAGCGCGCCCATGACGTGTCGCTCCAAAAATTTGACGGCTCAAGCCAGCTTGCCTCTCGCGTCGACGCGGAACGAATGGAATGGGTCGATTCGCTACAGACCTGGCGCATGGAAGACGTCGTCCGGCGCACCTTTACGACCGACGAGATCGTTGAACACGAAACGTCGTCCGTCGACACCACCCTCAACATCTACCCGCGCGATCTAGCCCGGACCCAGACCGACGTGGCCGCTATGACAATCCCCGTCGCGCGCAATTACCTGGAGGCCCTTCGACGAGCGGGTGCCGGCGATCTCGAACGGCCCCTGGTCGCGTACTACAACAAGTTCGCGTACCCGTTCGCCAATCTCATTCTCGTCCTGATTGGGGTGCCTCTCGCCTCCGTTCGCCGACGGGGGGGACAAGCCGTCCAATTCGCCATCGGTCTTCTCACGGCGTTCGTGTACCTCTCCCTTCAGAAGCTCACTGAGCCGTTCGGCTACGCCGGCGCCCTGCCTCCCGTTGTTACCGCCTGGCTGCCCCACATTGCATTCGCAATTGTCGCTCTCATTATTCTTTGGCGCACACGCAAATAGAGCAACCCCCTGGTCGACTGCCGCCGCTGCTCGTACACCCGTCCCCTCCACAGCGACCGGGTCGTGCCCTGTCGCTCACGAGTGCCGAACACAAGTCCCCCTCTCACCGCGGGCGAAAGGTCATAATACTAGCTACTCAGGATCGGTGTGCACTTGATCTTCCCGGCTAGAGTGGAAAGACCGTCGCGAGATGCATCTCGCGACATTTTCGTCCCGACCCTTCGAAGCAGACTGCACAATAAACCTTGGCACTTGGTATAAGAACAGTCATCGGTACGCAGTTCGGGCACCCATCCGCTGTTCCGGGTCCGAAGCGATGCTTTCCGAGGCCTCGAGGAGGCCCGATCGAGTTGGTGGTTGACCGACGGAGCAATCATCAGGTTTTGGGGCCGTCCCTTCTTGTCAACGACCTATGTGGACGGGCCCTCGATCCCGTTTTCGTACGCCTCTTGCGGATAATCGGCGCCCGTTAAGAGGGCCCGTACTCCGCCGAGTGGGCGAGGAGGACTGTCTGTGCCCCCGCTTGATCGTATCGGGGACGACGCCGAAGGAAACGCCTGGTGTAGAAATCATGGGCCACTTCCAGGAATTTCGGCGTTCCGATGACGGTATAGCTCTTCTATGCCAAGACCTGCGAGGGCGTTGATCATGTGAGAAGCCCCAACAGCAAAGCAAGGGAAAACCGCAATGTCAGCAAACCACGCAGGAGACCAGAGGCTCAAGCCAATCGTGACTCGTGCCTCGGTGCACTCGGAAAAAAAAGAGTTGCGAGAACCATCTCCCGACACTCGTCCCCACCCCAAGATGAATCCGATGCCCATTCATTTCTGAGAGTGGTCAAAATGATCGTCTCTGGGAGATGGAGTTAGGACGTGCCGTTGTTGCTCTGTCCCACCTTCGCCAGTGCACTGATCAGGTCGCTCTTCGTGAGCACCGAGTACCCGTCTTCGGGCCCGTGATCCACCAGAACGGCCCCGGCGTCCTGCTCCAGGTAGGCCGACAGGTGCTCCAGGTGCAGGGAGTCCGGCACCACAGGGAACGGATCGCCCATGATGCTTCGCACCGGATCCTCTCCCGAGTCGGGATTCTCGATGAGGCGATTCAACAGGCGCGTTTCGGTCACGCTTCCAACGACCTCGTGCTCATCGTCAATCACCGGCATCTGGGAGATGCCTTCGTCCGTCATGCGTTCGATGACATCGCCGATTTCGTCGTCCGGAGCCGCGGCAATCACGTCGGACTGCTTGTGCCGCAGATTCAGCACCTCTCCGGCCGTCACGTCCGGCTTGCTTTCCAGGAAGCCGTGGTTCCGCATCCACTCGTCATTGTAGGTCTTCGAGAGGTAGCGGAAACCCGAATCGGGGAGAATGACCACCACCACGTCGTCCTCGGTGAGAACACTACGATGATCCTCGATCCACTGCATCGCCCCCGCCACGGCCATCCCGCAGGACTGCCCCACAAACAGCCCCTTCTCCCGAGCGAGCCGGCGGGTCATCTGCATAGCGGTCTTGTCCTCAATCTCCACAAAGTCATCGACCACGTCGAAGTCCATGTTCTCCGGCAGAATGTCTTCGCCGACGCCTTCGGTGAAGTACGGATAGATCTCGTCTTCGTCGAAGACGCCCTCGTGGAAGTACTTGTGGAAGACCGAGCCTGCCGGGTCGACGCCGATGACCTTGATGTCCTCATTCTGATCTTTCAGGTAGCGTCCCGTGCCACTGATGGTCCCGCCCGTCCCGGCCCCGGCGACGTAATGCGTTACCTGACCTTCAGTCTGCTCCCAGATCTCCGGCCCGGTCGTCTCGTAGTGGATCTTGGGATTGGACGGGTTGTCGTACTGATTGAGGTACACAGAATTGGGAATCTCCTCAGCCAGGCGGCGGGCCACCGAGTAGTAGCTTCGGGGATCGTCGGGCTCAACGTTGGTCGGGCAGATAAGCACCTCCGCCCCGAGTCCCCGGAGCACGTCGACTTTTTCGCGGCTCTGCTTGTCGGTGGTCGTGAAGATGCAGCGGTAGCCCTTTGCAATCGCCGCGATGGCAAGCCCGGCCCCGGTGTTGCCACTGGTGCCCTCGATAATGGTCCCCCCCGGCTCGATGAGGCCCTTCTCCTCCGCATCCTCAATCATGCTAATCCCAATTCGGTCTTTCACCGATCCCCCAGGGTTGAAGAACTCGACCTTCCCGAGCACCGTGCAGGGAAGTGCGTCTTCCGCAATTTCGTTGATTCGAACGAGCGGGGTATCGCCAATCGTACCGAGGACGGTGTCGTGCCACATGAGCTCGCAGGTGTTCAATTCGACAGCTGTGTGCATAGGAGAATGGGAACGTCCCCTCGCTCGTCAAAGCGGGACCACTTAACATCGAGCAGTTTCGTAGCGGCTGAAAGCGCTTCCCGCCCCCAAACCGAATGGGCTTCCCGTGCGTCCTGAAGGACAGTGCCCTCTCCCCAACCGAGGGGCTCTTTAGGGCGTCTAACGAAACCGACGTGCAAACAGTTGCCGGAACTCCTTGCTCCCTGTCCAGCGCCCATTCAGTACCCAGGATGCGGTTTTACATCTGGTCGTTTGCATCGGTACCTTCGAATATAACGAGTATAGGTCACGCTGTCAGCCCGAGTGTAGGGATTGCGTGTGAACCCTTTTCAGATCCTTAGATTGACCCGACGACCGCGATGGAAGCTTCCGAGGCCGTTCCTACCGTCGAACCCGCTCTTCTCATTGCCACGTTTGCCCCGTCCGGCGACCTGCGCCATTGCAACGACGCCTGGCAGTCGGTCCTCGGCCCCCCCGACGCACCCTGGGCCCTGCTTCCGGAGGATGACCGCGAACTGGCCACTTCCTCGGTCCTGGAAGCTGGGAAGGGCACGCTCGTCACCAATCAGGTCGTCAACGCCGACACCCCGGAGCGCGACGAGCCCCTCCCCGTCCTTCTCAACTTCGTGCCCGTACACGGGGAAGAGAACGGGGGCCAGCGCATCACGGCCGTCACCATCAACGGCGAAGTGATGGCCGAGCCCCCCTCCTGGATGATCAGCCAAACGCAGCGGCACCGCATGGAGGCCCTCGGGCGGATGACCATGGGCGTCGCCCATGATCTCAACAACCTCCTGAGCGGCCTCATCGGGCACATCGAACTGCTGAAGGAGAAGGCCAACCGGGACGACCAAGACACCGAAGCGATCCAGCCGTCAATCCAAACGATCGAAACCACGGCTGAGGACGGGGCCGCCCTCATCGAAAAGCTCCAGCGCTACATTCGGGAGGATACCCAGAAGCACTTCGAGCGGGTCGACCTTGCGGCGCTTATCGAGGACTGTATCACGATCACTCAACCCTACTGGTACAACGAGCCGCGCCGTCAGGGCATCGAAATCGAGGTCGAACGCGAGCTTGAGGACGTGCCGGACCTCATGGGCGCGGCCTCTGAGCTCCGTGAGGTGTTCGTCAACCTCATCCTCAACGCCGTTCAGGCCATGCCGGAGGGGGGC
>CAZTDC010000002.1:31885-41599 GCA_964612165.1 uncultured Salinivenus sp. | reverse complement strand
CCCCGGATGCGCTGACGTAGACCGGCCGTCTATGCAGCAGCCGTTTGGGCGGACCCTCAATTCTCAGTTGACCGTCGTCTGCTGATCGAACTCAATCCAAATCTCGAGCCCTCGACCGCTGCCAAACGGCTGCCCAGCCTCGCGATAGGCCCGGCACGCCTCGGTCCATTCCAGGTCAATGAGGACGCGAAGTGCAGTGCGTTCGGAGTCAGTCATAGGAGGAGAAGAGATTGGGAGAAAGGCTCACTGTTTTGACACATCGCTCCACTACGTATAACGTCGCACGGGAGGCGTGTCGGACATCGTGTGGAACGGCTGCCGTCAATTTTGGGGAGTCTTAACGGTTTCCGGTGACCTGCGCCAAAGGATGAGAGCAGATCAGTCAGGGGATGGAGGGGGCACAGTTCGACTTTTGTTTCTTGGAGGCGCAGTTCCGCCTGGACGTACGCAGGCCACGGCTGCTCCCAACCGGTTTTCTCATTCCTACCCCTTTCACACGATGAAAGCGGTCATACTTGCCGGTGGATTCGGCACCCGCCTCTCTGAAGAAACCGCCGTTCGGCCCAAGCCGATGGTGGACGTCGGTGAGCAGCCGATTCTCTGGCACATCATGAAAATCTACTCCGCCCACGGCATCAATGACTTCATCATTTGCTGTGGGTACAAAGGAGAGGTGATCAAACAATACTTTGCCGACTATCGGCGCTTGCGATCCGACCTCACGTTCGACTTTGCGAACGACACCGAGACGGTGCATCGCAATCACTGCGAGCCCTGGCGGGTGACGCTGTTGGACACCGGTCAAGAGACCATGACCGGGGGGCGCCTGAAGCGCGTCCAGAAGTACGTAGGGGACGAGACGTTCTGTCTGACCTACGGCGACGGCGTGAGCGACGTGGACATTAGCGCTGCGATCGAGTTTCACCAATCGCAGGGCACACTTGCGACGCTGACGGCCATCCAGCCCAGCGGTCGGTTTGGCGTCTTTGGTCTGGAAAATGGGGACGGTCGAATTACGCACTTCCGCGAGAAACCACAGGGGAGTAGCTCCTGGATCAACGGCGGCTTCTTTGTCCTCGAACCGGGCATTTTCGACTACATCGATGGAGACGCGACGGTGTGGGAGAAAGAGCCGCTCGAAACCCTCGCTCGCGACGGCCAGCTCAGCGCCTATCGACACGAAGGCTTCTGGCAGCCGATGGACACCCTGCGGGACAAAAACTATCTCGAAGATCTTTGGGAAAACGGGGATCGCCCATGGAAAGTCTGGTAACTCCTCTTTCGGCTCAGGCCGAACACGATCGCGTCGTCAAAGCCGACCTCGACTACATCGTCGAGTCGCTCTCCGGCGAACCTGCAGAACTGGCCGGATCGCGGATTCTCCTCACAGGTGGCGCCGGATTCCTGGGCTACTACCTCACACAGACGATCCTCGCTACTATCGGCACCGATCCCGTCGTCGTAGATGGACGCCGGATGATTGCGCCCGACAGTGTTGCGAACTACGAAGGCATTGGCCGGACCCCGACCGTTTCTTACACCCTCGAGCTTGTGGCCTAAACCGGATGATCTTTACCGAAACGCCGATTCCCGGCGCCTATCACATTGAACTCCAGCCTCATCGGGACGATCGCGGGTTTTTTGCCCGGGCCTGGTGTGAGGAGGAGTTTGCCGAGCACGGTCTCACGCTGTCCTTCGTCCAGGCCAATCTGGCTCAGACCCACGAGGCCGGTACCGTACGAGGCCTTCATTACCAGACTGCCCCACACGAGGAGGCGAAGTGTATTCGCTGTCTCCGGGGGGCGATCTACGACGTCATCGTCGACCTGCGCCCCGATTCGCCCACCTACCTGCAGTGGCACGGCCAGAAAGTGACGGCGGAGCGGCGGAATGCGATCTACGTGTCGGCGGGCTGTGCCCACGGGTACCAGACGCTGGTCGAGGACACCGAGGTCTTCTACCAGGTCACAGCGGCCTATACGCCCGGCGTTGAGAAGGGCATTCGGTACGACGAGCCCACGTTCGACATCGAATGGCCCCATGTGGTGACAAGCGTCTCCGAAAAGGATCGCTCCTGGCCCGATTTGGAGCCTGCTGTTTCTGAAAAGGCCTCCGTTCCGGCCAATGCGTCGTGAGTGAGTCTCTGGGCTCGTTCGATGATTACAAGGAGCCAAGAGGAGAAGAGAAGAGAGTTGGAGATAGTGGCAAACGCTAACTGCGCCTAAAAAGAGGGGCGGTGCAGTTTGAGGAGAAGAAGACTCGGTTCGATGCGTCGTTTTTTGGAAAGGAAGAAGTGCGGAGGCAATCCCACAGTCTGTAGAACTCTCTCACTCGTAGAAAATCACATGTCAAGACAGATCGATAGTACCTCTTCCTTTTGGTCGGGGAAACGAGTCCTCATCACTGGTCACACTGGGTTTAAAGGGAGCTGGCTTGCGCTCTGGTTGCAAGAGCTGGGAGCCGACGTGGTTGGGCTGGCGTTGGAGCCCCCAACGACGCCGAGTCTTTTCAAGGATGGGCGGGTTGGAGAGGGGATGACTTCTCTGATTGGCGACGTTCGGGATCTCGACGTGGTCGTGAAGACCATTGAGCGATACCAGCCGGAGATTATCTTCCACATGGCGGCGCAGTCACTCGTTCGCCCCTCCTATGATTCTCCAGTTGAGACCTACGCGACCAACGTGATGGGCACGGTGCACGTCCTCGAGGCGATGCGGCGGGTCGGGTCCGCCCGTGTGGGCATCTTCGTGACCAGCGACAAGTGCTACGAAAACAACGAATCGGAGCTGTGGGGGTATCGTGAGCATGACCCCATGGGCGGGAGCGATCCCTACTCGAGTTCCAAAGGGTGCGCCGAACTCGTTGTGTCGAGCTATCGAAACTCCTACTTCGAGGCGAGGGCGGAAGCGTCCCGAGTCGCCATTGCCAGTGTCCGGGCGGGCAACGTGATTGGCGGGGGAGACTGGGCCGACGATCGTCTTCTTCCCGACATCGTGCGCGCCTTCAGTGCTGGGCGATCGGTTCGCATTCGGCGACCGGACGCCGTTCGACCCTGGCAGCACGTGCTGGGGCCCCTCGACGGGTACATGCAACTTGCCGAGCAGCTTTGGGAGGAGGGGAAGGAGTACACGGGAGGCTGGAACTTTGGCCCGGCTGACGGCGACGCTCGATCTGTCCAGTACGTGGTTGAGCAGATGATAGAGCGATGGGGATCTGTCGCGTCCGCCACGTTTGATGAGAGTGATCATCCACACGAGGCCACCAATCTGCGGCTCGATTGCTCAAAGGCTCGCACCTTGCTCGGGTGGCACAGCCGCCTCGCCCTCGACGAGGCACTTGCCTGGACGGTCGAGTGGTACCGCTCAGTCGACCAGGGCGCCGATCCACAGGCGTTGACCGTCGATCAGATTCACCGCTATCGCCAGTTGGCCGAACCGGTTGGCGACGGACTGGCAGAAGAGCAGTTGCTTTCTCTCGTTCCTTCCTACTGATCCGTGCGGGTAGGTAAACAACATTCTCCCTGTTCTGACATTCTATGAGTCAATCCAAATCGTCTTCGGCGCCTTCACGTCCGGTTGTGGGCCTTATTCCTGCAGCAGGGACCGCCTCGCGTCTGGGAGACCTTCCCTGCAGCAAAGAAATTTATCCCGTGGGGTGGGCGCACTCCTCGTCCGCCTCGGATCCGCATCCAAAGGTGGCCTCGCACTATCTCTTCGACCAGATGCGGGCGGCCGGTGTCGAGAACGCATACGTCATTTTGCGGGACGGCAAGTGGGACATTCCGGCGTACTGGGGAGACGGGCAGCGGGCGGGCCTGAACGTGGCCTACCTCATGATGCGCAGTCCATACGGCACCCCGTTCACGCTCAATCAGGCCTATCCGTTCGTGCAGGACTGTCGGGTCGCGATGGGGTTTCCTGACATTCTGCTTGCGCCGGACGACGTGTACGTCCAGCTTCTCCAGCATCAGGAGGACTCGGGGGCGGATGTTGTTCTGGGGCTCTTTCCGGCCCGACGCTCGGAGAAGGTGGACATGGTGGAATTGGATCCGGACGGTCGCCCCGAGCACTTCGTAATTAAGCCAAAGGAGACATCCCTGACGTACACCTGGATATGCGCCGTCTGGACCCCGGCGTTTACCTTATATCTGAACGACGTAATTACCGAGGCCGAACCGCGCTGGCGCCCGTTCGACGAGTTGTTTGTCGGACACGTGTTTCAGCAGGCCCTCGACGATGGACTTGCGATCGAGGCCGTCTGTTTTCCCGATGGCACGTACACAGACATCGGCACCCCCGATGCCCTCTTTGAGGTCGTTCGTGGGGACGAGGGGGCGCGCGTCTCGGTGTCGTACCCGTCCGGTTGAGGCGACCCCGCCGGACTCCCTTTCCTTGATTCCCCTCTTCTTCTCGAATGATCATTCTCGATACAGCGCTCGAAGAGCGTCACCAGAACGATAATCCCGTCCGCGTTGGCATCGTCGGGGCCGGGTACCTGGGCCGTGGCATGGCCCTGCAAATCATCTCGTCCATTCAGGGGATGCGCGTCGCCGCCATCTCCAATCGAACCCTCTCTAAAGCGGAGCAGGCCTACGTACAGGCTGGTGTCGAGGATGTTGACCGTGTGGAGTCGGTATCCGCCCTCGACGACGCCATTGCAAATGATCGATATGCCATCACCGACGATGCTCACCTGCTGTGTCAGGCTGAGGGCATTGACGTCATCATTGAAGCCACCGGCACACTCGAATTCGCGGCCAACGTCGTTCTCGACGCCATCGACCATGGCAAGCACGTGGTCCTGATGAACGCCGAACTCGACGGCACGCTGGGACCTATTCTCAAAGTCCACGCCGATCGGGCAGGCGTCGTCTATACAAACGCAGACGGCGACCAGCCCGCCGTAGTCATGAACCTCTTCCGGTTCGTGAAGACGATCGGATACGACCCGGTGCTCGTGGGCAACATCAAAGGCATGCTCGACGAGTACCGCACGCCTGACACGCAGCGCGCCTTCGCCGAAAAGCACAAACAGGAGCCCAAGATGGTCACGTCTTTTGCCGACGGCACGAAGCTGTCGATGGAGCAGGCCGTCATCGCCAATGCGACGGGCTTCGGCGTCTCGAAGCGGGGCATGCACGGTCCGGCCTGCGATCACGTAGAGGAGGCGCCCGATCTGTTCGACCTCGACGAGCTGCTCGACGGGGGGTGCGTGGATTACATTCTCGGGGCGGAGCCCGGCCCCGGTGTGTTCGTGCTCGGCTACAACGACAACCCGATCCTTCGCCAGTACGGGCCCAGCTACAAGATGGGCGAGGGGCCGCTTTACGTCTTCTACGTGCCCTACCACCTGCCTCACCTGGAGGGCCCGCTCTCGGCCGCCCGGGCGGAGCTCTTCCACGACGCCGCCATCGCGCCACAGGGCGGACCGGTCTGCGAGGTCATTACCGTGGCAAAACGGGATCTAAGAGCGGGCGACCGCCTCGATGGAATGGGCGGCTTCCTGAGCTACGGCGTCATCGACAACGCCGACGTGTGCCGCCGGGAAAATCTGCTTCCGATGGGCCTGTCGGAAGACTGTGTTCTTCGTCGGGACATCGGGAAAGACGAGCCGCTCACCTTCGACGACGTGGAGAGGCCCGCCACTCGACGGATTGACGAGCTGTGGAGGGAGCAGCAGGAATACTTTAATCGCAAACCGGCGGTGGCCCAGTGACCTTGCACAACTACTCTGACGGTTTCGAGCAGGGGCTACCTGGCGCCACAATCTCCAGCGTTTGTTAACAGCAATCGATAGCGAGCATATTCCGCGCAGGAGATACGGGCGGAAACAGCGTCACGATATCTGCGATTTCTCTCAGTTCAGTTGTGCAAGCCCACTAGCTCTGCTTTGCGGGGTGGAGCGATAGCAGGACGTCGTTCCTTTCCTGTGAAGCTGTCATACCTCATCGAAGAGCCCCCTTCAGGTCATTGGAGGCGCTCTACGATCTCACAAGAGCGTGCGCCATTGGAGGGGGTAAGAGCGAGCCGTCCGGTGTGGAAAAGGGGAGAGCAGGAGGAATCACGATTGGTCAAAAAAGGGAGGGCTCGGGCTGGATTTGTTGTTTCTTGTCAGATGTTGTTTTGCCCTTGGGAAGCGGCTCTCCACGTTGCATCTCCCAATTTGGTACGCACTTTCATGGTCCGTTCGCAGCCTTCGGCTGATGTTTCCTCGTCTCCCAGACAGCATGGATCCTCTGTGCTCAACCTTTTCTTTGCCATTGACGACGGGTTTGCTATGCCCCTTGCCGCTGTCCTTCAGTCGGTTTTTCAAAACCTAGGGACGATGGATCGTGTGGAGATTGTAGTTGGGGGGACAGGCCTTCGGTCAGAGAATCGGCGAAAGCTAACCCGCATCGTCGAGCAAGCCGACGCAGAGGGGACAATCGATTTCGTGGTGCCGGATACCCGTTCCATCTCAGCGTTTCCCACGACGCGCTGGCACAAGCTTCCGGTCTATGTTCGGCTTCTGATCGACAAGATCGTCCCGTCGGAGTGGGATCGGGTTCTATTTCTCGATGGCGATGTTCTCGTGCGAGAGGATCTTAGCCCATTCTGGAGTCAGTCCATGGAGGGAAAGGTCGCTGTTGGAATTCAGGACTTTCGAAATCCAACTCTCGGCCACCGAGATTCGCTAGCAGGCGCGTACCTGAACGACCTCGGCCTTGCTCCGGATACAGTCTATTGCAATGCTGGCGTGATGCTCATTGATCTTGAGGCGTGGCAGCGCGAGAATGTAGGAGCACGCTGTATCGAATTCCTGCAAAAGTACGCCGAGGAAGCGGACCTGAAGGACCAGGATGCCCTCAACGCCGTCCTGGCCGGACGGTGGAAGGTTGCAGATCCGACGTGGAACGTTGCCTTGTCCGCTCTCCCCTATTATGGCCAACCGGAGCATGAAACGTCCGAGTATCGGAAGGAACAGGCTCGCCTCGAACGGGCCTCGAAAATCGTTCACTTCACCGGCGCAAGCAAGCCGTGGCATCGCCTCTACCGCCGAACGATGGCCACCGAGTTTTTCCACTATCTAATTGCGAGCAGGTGGTTTTCGAGGTGGGCGGGCCGTCGATGGGTCTGGGAGCGCCGCCTATCCCACGCCCTTCTTCGTAGAATGCCCGACGGGATGCTCACCAAAGCCCGAGAACGAATCGACGCGTGGAGGCACTGACGACGGATCTCTTTTCTCCGTCCGGCCAGGGGGCAAGAAGGAACCGGGTTTAGAGATCTTTTGGGGCTGTCCCACTCGGCCCGCCGGGCGGACGACCGCACCACAACGACGACCTTTCTCCCGGTCCCCATGGGCCACACGTGCACTCACCCTCAACGAACCTCGCTCGATCTTTGCTCGACGCATCCGTTGGGGCCACCTGATCCCCCGAGTGAGGAGGTCCTATCTACCAGGAGGGAACTGAACGGGCTTCATCCAAAGGATGAGAAAAGAAAGCGCCTCTCGGCGTATCCTTCTAGAGTGTTGAGATCGACACGAGGAGGGTAATTTTTATCAGCCTTCCGGTGGCAACTGATGATTATAGATGCAAACGAGTTTCAGAACGACCGTGTCCTGTCTACGGATATCTGCATTATTGGGGCAGGGGTGGCCGGGCTGACGCTCGCGAAAGAGCTACAAGGGACGGGGCGAGACGTGTGCGTGCTGGAACAGGGCGGCATGAGGAATGAACGCCAAATCCAGAAGGCGCTTCGGGGAAGTGTGGTCGGGTACCCCTACTGGGGACTTGACTTTGCCCGTCACGCTCAGGTGGGGGGAACGAGTCACCGCTGGTTCCTGGAGCTTGCGAATGGCGGAATGGGAGCGCGGTTTCGGCCCATGGACACCATCGACTTTGAGGCACGCGACGAAATTCCCTACAGCGGTTGGCCCATCACGCGAGCGCAGTTGGATCCCTATTACGAGCGTGCACAGAACCTCTTGCACCTCGGTTCCAACGAGTACGACGCAACGTCGTGGGCGTCGCCCGATGAACTGATTCTGCCGGAGAGTGAGGTTTTGAAGACCGTCGTTTTTCAGTTTGGGGGCCGCACGCCCTTTTCGAAGATTTATCCTCGGGATCTTGCAAACGACCTGCGAACGACGATTCTAACGCACGCCCACGCAACATCGCTCCTCACACATCCGGGCGGCACGGCTGTCTCAGGGGTTCAGGGGACAACCATAAACGGACGCGCTTTCACGGTGCAGGCCAACACCGTTGTCCTTGCTCTGGGAGGCATCGAAAATGCCCGCCTTCTTCTGCTCTCCAATGATCGCTTTGGTGGCGGATTGGGAAACGAGCACGACCGGGTCGGGCGGTTCTTTATGGAGCATCCCCACTTCATGTCGGGGGTGTTTTGGCCGTCCGATCCTGCGATCTTCGAGAAGGACGATTTCTACTATACACAACTCCGGCGAGACACGACCATTCAGGGGAAACTTGCCTTGCGGGAAGAGGTGCTTCGGCGGGAGAAGCTACGGAACTTCTGTATCAGCCTGAATCCAACGTGGGACCCGGAGGACCACGTTTACTTGTCGCCCGCCTATGACGCCGCACGCGTTCTGCGGTCGACGCTTCGGAACGGCTACTTGCCCGATCGGCCCTTTCAAACGATAGGGAGCATTCTCAGGCACCCGGGGCGACTGGGGCGCCACTTCTGGAGCCGAGCCGTCGAACGAGTACGAAAGTGGAGGGGGGGTTCCCGTTCGCCCGTCGCGTATCATCTCCACTACTTTTCGGAGCAGGCCCCAAACCCGAGCAGCCGCGTCCGGCTGTCACGGTCCAAGACCGATCCGTTTGGTTGGCCTTGTGCAGAGCTCGATCTTCAATACACGGCCGATGACATCCAGGATGTCCTTCGAGGGCAAGAGCTGTTGAAGAACGAGATTGAGCGCGCGGGGATCGGCGTTTTTGAGGGCGAAGACTACGATCGGCTCCCACCGTCCGGCATCAAGGGAGGATTCCATCACATGGGCACCACCCGTATGCACCGTGATCAGCGTCAGGGGGTGGTGGACGCGAACTGTCGTGTCCACGGTCTAGACAATCTATACGTGGCCGGCTCGTCTGTTTTTACGACGGGCGGCTACGCCAATCCCACACTCACGATATGCGCCCTGTCCATTCGATTGGCGGATCACCTCAAGGCGAAGTGCGCAGCAAGGCCGCGAGTGCACCAAACCGATCTTGCTGGGTCGATCTCACTTTGAACTTGCCCTCCCTCCGCTGCCTCAGTTCTATACCCCAATGACTTCTTCTGCTCCCCCTTCTCGCGCTCCGTCCCCCCCGGTTTCTTCCGACCCGTCCGGCTCTCCCGCACTCAAGAATCGGTACTTCGTCTGTCCCGGCTACACCGATGAGCCCATTCCCTGGAATCCATACACGCGGGGCGAGGTGCTTACGCAACACACGTTCCTCTCGTACTTCGGGGGCGTCTTTGCCGAGATGGAAAAGCACCTCGACGCGGAGGGCCTGACGATTTACGTGACCTGGCGCCTCGACGAGCTTCCCCGCTACGGCCCCGACGTCGTCGCGGTGGTAATGGGAGACGAGTGGGGCCAGTATCCGCTGTATACGAATCGGGTCCGGGCGGTCTTCAAGATGATGGGCACGGACTTTCCGTTCGAGGCCACACCGTTCGGCACCCCGCTTCCCCTAACGGCGGTCACGGCCCTCAAATACGCCCG
>CAZTDC010000002.1:0-31785 GCA_964612165.1 uncultured Salinivenus sp. | reverse complement strand
CTGGTTGGCGCGATGCGTCGAATTCAGTCGGAGTATCCCGATCTGAGTGTGTGCCTCGACGTGAAAGACTCCTACGTGCCCAATGCCGGGGGGACGGCAGTCTCCGAACGGAGCTATTCGGAGCTCATGATGGACACTCGGATTTGTCCCGTGCCTCGGGGGACGCGCCTCGAAACCGGACGGTTGTATGAGGCCATGCGCTACGGCTGTGTGCTCGTCACAGAGCCGCTGCCGGATCGATGGTTCCTGCGGGGGCTGCCCTCCATCACGGTGCACGACTGGGCCGAGCTTCCGGCCATCGTTAGAGACCTGTTGGGGGATGATGCCCGCATGGGCCGGTTGCACCGAGCGGTGCGGGAGTGGTGGCTCACCCGCTGCTCAGAAACAGCGGTGGGGCGCTACATGGCGACGCAGTTGCAATCCGTGCTGTGAGCCCGTTCTGATAACCTCGCGCTTCCTATATGGCTCGGCTACATCCCTCTTGGGTCCACCGTTTTTTTCTTGGAAGCCTCAGCTATAGCGGTTCGTTCGGGAGAAAGCGCTCTGGTGCAAAAGGGGTTACTTCACAATCGTGAAGCGCCGCGTCGTTTGAAACTCCTCCCCCTCCACGCGCAGGAAGTACTGCCCGCTCGGAAAGCGGTTGGCGTTCAGGCGAACCGACTCGTTCTGGTTGGCAGAAAGGTTCTGGTCGAACAAAACTCCCTGCTCACGCCCCAGAAGATCGTAGAGGCGAACGGTCACCTGCTGGTCCTTTCGGACCGCGAGATTGATGGTGCCCGATTGCTGAACGGGGTTGGGGTAGACCTTTGAGATTTCGTAGGCCTGGTCGAGAGTAAGCTCCACCTCTACCGTCTCCGTGGTGCTTTGAGAACCGTCCTGGTCGACCTGGGCCAGGCGGAACTGGTGGGCTCCATATTCGAGCGAGCTTGCCTGGAACCGATAATCCTGGGAACGACTGGTGGTACCGGCCCCGTCCACGAACGAAAGCGTTGACCACGTATCCTCAGACTGGAGTTTGTGCTGCACCTCGAACCCGGAGTTGTTCGTTTCGCTCGCCGTCGTCCATTGCAGCACCACGTCCTGGTCATTGCGCGTGGCCTTGAACGTTGTGAGCTCGACTGGAAGGGCCGCTGACGCCTCCAGCTTCTCCACTTCGTAGACGGCATCGCGCTCGTACACCCCCTCCGATCGACACTGCAGGAGCGTGCAGGTGTACGACACCGATGAGATTTCAAGCTCCTGCCCGTCGGACGCGCGCCAGATCCGATATTTTAATTGCTCGCCGACCTCGTAGCCCTTACTGATGGCCGCGATGGAGTCCTCATTGGCTACGCCGATCGAGACAGCGGACTTCGTTGAATCCCAGACGGCCACTCCCGTGCAGCGACCGTCGTTGGAGTACAGCGCAATTTCGTCGCCTGTGCTGAGGCTGTCCTCCGTACCGAGCGTCACCGTGGCGTCTCTGGAAATAATCACGGTTGCGTCGTCGGTGTTGTTGGGGAGACAATTGGTAAAGTGTTGTTGGGCCGCTGCCGGGGACGCCACCCCGAGCAGGAGCACGATGAAGAGGACACGATAGGTTGATCGAGTGGAAAACACCATGACCGAAGGTTGGGAAGAATGAATGGGACGAGGCATCGGAAGGCCGAGGCGGAGGGGCGCTAGTCGCCGCTGGAATACACTAGGTCGACGTCGGCGTTCACGTACACCTGGTAGCCGTTCTCAGGGGTGAGTTGGCCGATCTCATCAACCCCGTACGCCGGGACGTAGGTGTTGCCCGCCTCATCCTTCAGGAGAACCAGTTCAGTTTCAATGGACTCCAGGGCCGCGCTCACGGATCGGGCGTCGGGAGGCAGGTAGGGAATGAGGTTCCATCCCTTCTGGAGCGGAATGGTCGTTTTCTCCTCGACCGTCGTTCCTTCGATGGATAGGGTCTGGCTGGATTCGGTATACACCTTGTAGGCCTCCGTGGAGTCCCAGGCCCCGATCTCGTTGCGGTTCTCTGAAGGGACGTAGAGGTTGTTGTTTTCGTCTTTGACGACCTCCACCGAGGCATCGCGGAAGACCGTTTCGAGCGCGGCGGTGTCGGGGGCCACATGGCTCGAAATCACGTTCCATCCGGGGGCGAGGGAAATGGCTTGTGAGACGCCGCTTTCAGGAACCACGAACAGCCGACTCCCGGGAATTTGCTCTTTTGTAAAGGTGGGACCGTTCCAGGAAACAGAGAGCTCCTGTCCGCCACCGGCCTCAAAATACTGCACGACGATCTTGTGCCACCCGCTGTCCAGATTGAGGCTCCCCGACTTCTCCTCGGCGCCGTGGGTGCCGTCGTTGTTGACAATCTCCTGTCCATTGATGAGGAGGCGACTGCCGTCGTCGGAGGTCGTGTAGAACGTGTAGCTTCCGGTTTCCGACGCCGGAATCTCTATGTATCCCGTAAAGCGGAGGGCAAACTCGTCGTCTCGCTCACGAACAGAGAGGTGTGGGACATCGGTCGTGTCGCTCGTGAGAGGGGTCAGGCTGCCAAAGTTCGGCAGTTGCGACCAACTGCCCTCGTAATAGTCGTACAGCACCCCATTTGGGGCTGTGCCCGTGGTCGCCACAGTCACGCTCATTCCTGACGAAACGGTGTTCCCCGCGTCGTCGGTGGCAGTGACGGAGAGGTTGTAGCTGCCCGCGGGGACGTCGCTCCAGGTGTATTCGTAGGGCTCAGATGTGATCTCGGCCAGTTTGGTGCCGTTGGCGGAGAACGTCACGCTCTGAATGGAGCCGTCTGGGTCAGTCGCATCGGCGGCGAGTAGGAGGGAGGCGGGAGCGGTAAAGAAATCACTCGTGGGACTGGTGAACGTTACGCCGGGCTTGCCCATCCACTGCTCCCAGTCGCCATTGGGCCACATTTTCTCCCCCCACTGGGCGGTGGAATCGACCAGTGAGGCCGAGACGCCCATCTTATCGAGTTCGTTCGTCCACCGGTAAAATTGCGAGGCCTGATCTCCTTGAATTTCGGGAGGGAACGGCGAGCCACTGCTTTCCAGCGTGGGGGTAGTTGTCTCGTCGTCATACTGATGCTGGTCATCGCCCCGCGGAAGGTTTTCCACGTCATACGACATGGTTTTAATCATATAGGCCCGCCAGATCTCCTCCGTGGCCTGTTTTCGCTTCTCGGAGGACCATCCCTCAAAGGGGTTGTCGAACGAGTTGTACGGGAACACCAGTTGACCAAGCCAGGACGGCTCAATGTGGCGGACCCACCATCCGGACGCGTTCACGCCGTCCCGGTTATCGAGCTGCTGAATCATCTTGACGAACGACGCCATGTACATGCCGGCCACCCCTATGTCGTACTGGTCCACTCCCGTTATGAGGTGGGAAAAGTGGTATTTCCAGTCCATCGGGTTGTGCGCGAGGGGATCTCGACTTCCGGGATTGAGCACCATCTGTTTGTAGTACCACTCCGAATCGTAGAAATCGGATCGGGTGGGCGTGCCATAGGCACGATGATCCGTGGTGTACTTGTCGTTGTCCCCGGAAATGTGGGGCGAAATGTCGAACACGTTTCGCGCGTTGTCCGTCGGCCAAGATCGTTTTTCCCCGTAGGTGATTCCGTCCTCCTCCGATGGGAAGAACTGGTCTCCGTCGTTCTCTAGGTTGTTTTTGTGAATGACCTCCCAGGATTTGACGAGAACCCAATTTCGCACCCCTCGCGTTTGGTCCCATCGGTCGCTTGTGACGTCGGTGTTGCTGTCTCGGTCCTCCATAAACTTGTGCCCCTTCAAGTCGAAATCGGTAAAGAAGGACTTAATGTCTCCTTCCTTGCCGGTGGGATCGAAGTCGTGCTGATTGGTGAAGAGGGATTGACCTGATTCCCATTCGTTTTGCAGCTCACTCCCTGAAAAGTCCTGATTGAATATCGTCGCGTCGAGCGGATGGACGACCGGAAGCCATGTATTCCAGTCGGCGAACTGGACGGGAACGGGCAATTCCCGAACGTTGAGGGTGGAATCGGTTCGGACGTCGTCGAGGCTAAAGCCATTCGGAAAGAGATAGGGAATCATCTCGGCGCCCGTATCCAGCACGTGTTCAAGGCCGGCACCGGCAGCCCATTCCTGCACGGGTTTGTCGTCGAGCCCGGGACCGGGCTGGTAGGGCGGGTCCCACGGTGTACCGGGAGCGTCATACGTTGAGCCGTCCTCTCGGCGAAGTGTCTGCGAGCGGATGTAGGCGGCAATCTGTTTTCCTTCCTCCGAGCTCAACCCGTGGAAGCGCGAGCGAGAGACGATGCTCTCGTTTGAGTAAGCAAAGTACTTCAAATCGCGACCGTCGCTGGCGTGGCAATCTCCACACGCAGCCTGGATTGAGCGGGAGTCGGGTCCCCCCTCGATCAGAATATTGCGTTCGCTCCACAGCTGGGCCCCCGCGTCGATGCTTGACTGGTCGTCGTACCCCTCCGGCGCCGACCACGTAGACGGATCATCGTACACAAAGTCAGTTCCGTCGATGGCTCCCCGCGTGCCGACATCCTCTTTCGAGAAGGATTGGAGGCTCATCCCCGATTCCAAAAAGTCGAAATACAAAACCCGAAACCCACTTCGAATGCCCCCCGAGCCGTTGAACCGAAAATCGATGGTGTTGGCGCCGTCCACCGCGTTCATCGCCGGAATGGTGAATCGGATGGTCGACAGTGCGCCCCCGATGCACCCGTAGCGTTCCGCTGTGAACCGACACGTGGCGTTGCTGTCGTTGACGTCGATCCAGGACCCTCCGTTGATGCGGATGCTCACCAGGTCTTCCTCGCCGTGAAATCCGCCAACATTGTGGGCTTTTACCCATAGGCGGTCGACGTTGGAGGCGTCCGAGACGTTGACCGTCACCGACTCGTAATGCTGAGAAAAGCCGTCAGCGGGGAAGACGCGAATCGGAAGTTCGACTTCGCTTGCGTCCAGGGTCGCCCGGAGCGTGAAGGCGCTGACGATACTAAGAATGCCCACGAGCAGCAGGGCCGTGAGCTTCCGGCTCTCCGTTACGGGGATGGACAGGACGGAAATCGTCCGCACTTGAGCTTTTCCGCGCCAAACGTAGAGGGCTAGACCGCCGATGCCCAACAGCACTGCGCCGACTGTGAGCATGAGGAATCCTTCGGAGTCCATCTCCATGAGCATCCAATCAAACATGGTGGGGGGGAGGTAAGGCAGGCGGTTCGTATTCCGCCCGGAGTAGGCTACAAGTCGTGTGCCATGCCAATCGCGAAAACGTGGAGAGCATAACGGGTGCGGTTAGCGGAAAGGTAAGTCTGTACCCTCTTTGTTCAGCCTAGGTGTACGTTTCTTCCCGTTTCGAACGCAGTCGGAGAAAAGGTTCCTGTTCGAGATTCCATGCTCGACAAACGAGGGAGCGTGGGACGATTCTCTCATCCATCGGAGGCGAAGACGAGAGCAGTAGAGCGACTCCAGATTGCCGAGTTCGTTGATTTCTGTGGTCGATTGGAACGGGATGGTGAATTGACCCAGTGTGACAAAAGTGTGAATAACCGAGGGCAACTCTGTTTCTGTTTGTCGGAAATGGGGGATGAGAGAAAAAGGAAGAACTCGATGGGGTGGTCCGTAATCCCAATGGGGCTGTCCGTATTTGGAGCAGCGGGTTGTCATGCTGAGGCAAAGAAGAAGGCGTCTTGAAGAACGGTTGGCAGTGAGCTTTTTAAATGATGGTGGTTCTCCTCGCGGACGAGCGAATAATCAAGCTGCACTCGACCGGTCGGCGTCTGGCATATTCAATTCCGCTGGAGCACGGCGAAAATCATGTGAGCCAGATGTGGCTGCAGCCGGTTTTCTCTGAATCAGGATAGAACTCATCCTGCCCCGATATGCGACTGCCGTGCGGGTTTTCGTTCAATCAGAGGGCTGGAGAGAGACTTTCGTTCATGCGACGGCCGTTTCCAGGGGCGACGAGACGACGGACTGAATGCTCTTATCGATTGCACGGAGCATTGCTGAGCGCGAGAATCGGGTTTGAGCCGTTTCCTGACCCGCCAGCGTGAGTCGATTTGCGAGGGCGGGTGTTGACAGGAGTGTGGTTAGCGCCTCGGCGAGGCAATCGGGGGCGTTCGGGGAGACGAGGAGGCCGTTGATGCCGTCCTCGATGATTTCGAGCGCCCCACCCGCCGCGGATGCGATGACGGGTTTCCCGGCTAGCATACCCTCGACAATAACCCGTCCGAAGGGTTCGGGGGCGGTTGACGTATGGAGGACGACATCGGTTAATTTCATGAGCTGCGGAATGTCATCCCGGAAGCCGAGGAAGTGGACGCGGTCCTCCAGATTCAGTACGCGGGTCAGGCGGCGCAACTCCGATTCATAGATGGCATCATCCCCAAAGAGGGGTCCTCCTACGATGAGTGCTTGTGCGTCGGGGACTTGGGTCAGGGCGTTGAGGAGGACATCCTGCCCCTTCCAGGTGGATATTCGGCTAAACACCCCGACGACGGGAGCGTCCGTCAGGGCGAGCGACTGGCGGAGCTGGGCGATCTCGGCGTCGGACACTTGGTGGAAGGGGGCCGGATCAATGCCATTGTATACGACATCTGCCGTTTGGAGGGATCCGCCCGCTTCGTGGAAGGCTGCCAGTGTTGCCTCCGAGTTTACGATGAGGTGGTCGACGAGCCAGTTTGCGGTCGTCACGGCCGCCCCTCGGTTCATGGCGCTGAAGTGATCGGCCGTGAGTACGTCGTGTAGATTCCAGATGATCGGTTTCCCGGTCCATTGGGCAGCGAGGGCTCCTACGATGAGGGCTTTTTGGGAGTTTGCGAAAAGAACGTCGTAATCACGGGCCAGCATGGCCGTTTGCTGCACCAGTCGGGCGAGGGACGGAAGGCCCCGAAGGACGTTTCCCAGCCGGCCCTGCTTGCGGATGGCCTGGAACGAGGAGGAGGCGGTCAGGAGGTGGACGGGAATCGCTTCGGCCCGGAGACGGTCGTAGAAGGGGCCGTCTTCGAAGAGCAGGACCGAGGAGGTACCTCGATAATGCCGGGCAATGTCGAGCAGATACAACTCAGCACCACCCAGGACGCCGGCGTGGTCGATAAACAGGATGCGGGGGGTCATGAGAGGGCCTCCTGGTAGACGGTGTGGGTCTGTGCGGCTACGGTCGACCAATCGTAGCGGGACTGAGCGTAGGACTGACAGTCGGTGGTCGACGGGAGAGAAAGGGCCCCGGTTAGGGCGGCGATAAGGCGGTCGGCGAGGACGGCCGGCTTGGCGCTCGGGAGGAGAAGGTCTTCGGACAAGTCGCGTACGATGTCGGGGAGCCCGCCCACCGGTGTGACGAAGACCGGCGTTCCGGCTGCGAGCGACTCGACGGCTGAGAGGCCGAAGCCCTCCAGGGCGAGGCTCGGCATCACCGAAATGTTGGCGGCCCGGTAGGCCAAAGGGAGGTCCTCGTCAGGGACGAACCCGAGGAACCGCACGTGTTGGGAGAGCTCAGCGGCGGCGACCTGTTGTTCGAAGGAGGAGCGAAGGGGGCCTGCTCCCGCAATCAGTAGGAGCGCGTCTGGTACCCGTGCACGCACCCTTTTCATGGCGGTAATCAGGTGATCGATGCCCACACGTTGAACGAGCCGCCGCACGGCGATCACGATGGGCCGGTCGGTGGGCCAGCCGAGCCGGGTACGGGCGTCCGAACGGGAGTAGCCTGTATTGAAGCGGGCCGTCTCCACCCCGCCGGGCACGATGCGAATTCGATCGGCCGGCACGTCGTACTGGGTAATCAAGACCTCGCGAAAGGCATTCGACAGGACAATAAATCGACGTCCCCGTCGATACACTGCGCGTTCGACCCATTTCTTGAGTCCGACAGCAAACCCCGGTTCTCCTTCGATCTCAGATTCGTGCGCCCACGGTCCGTGAAAGTGGACGACGAGCGGGCGCGGCGGAATGAGGTCGAGCCCCGCAGCGGCGTAGAGGGCGAAGTGAGAGGCCACGACGTCGATTCGTGTGCTCTGCAGTTTTCTGCGCACAGCCCGCCGGAATGCAGAGAGACGGCGAGGCAGTGAGCTGCTCGTTGAAATGACCGTTCGCACCTGCGGATGCGTTTTGCTCGGATCGGATGATCCGGTGACCAATCCGTGCACGTCCACCCCTACCGCTGGAAGTGCTGTTGCCAGGTTGTAATAGACGCGATCGAGCCCGTTGCCCGGCGTATCGGGAAGCCATCCCATCCCGATCTGAAGAACGCGCAGAGGGGGAGCGGCAGCCGAGGGGGCTTTCGGAGACAACAGCGAAGTTGAGGAGCGTTGCATTGGCTAGGTGCAGTAGGGAAGGGGGAATGGATGATACGAACTGTGTGCCCGGAAGGAGGACACTTCTCGCTCTCCTTCAGTGCGTCAATGGAGATGGGAGGGCAACTTCCAAACACGAAAAGCGACAGGTCAGGCAATCTGAGGGTCGGGCTCAGAGGCGAACATTGAACGTCCGGGAAGGGTCGGAAGAAACGCCTGGAAACGACGCGCCAGAGAGTCGTAGTCGAAGTGGGTCTCAGCAATCCGGCGGGCACGATCGGCCTTCTGAGTGACATCACCGGAATCGAGCCCCTCGATCCACGCTGCACACTCTTGGTGGAAAGACGTGGAAGCAGGATGGGTAGCGGGAAGGGCCCATCCTGCGTCAAGGGCATAGTCAAAGAAGCCCGGGATTGGACTCATGGCCACAGGCAGTCCACAGGCGAGGTACTCCGGCAGTTTCGTGGTAAGACGGTAACTGCCCAGGCCGTCGAGCGTCTGGGTGATGAAGCCAATGTCCATAACGTTAATGAGGTCGACGACTTCGACGGGAGAGACTCGGCCCGTAAACACCACTCGATGCCGCAGGTGGCTCGGAATGCGTCGCTCAAGTTCGACTCGGCCGTCCCCGTCTCCCACGATGAGGACCGTCACGTCGGGGCGGGTTAGATGCTTGAGTGTTTCGATGAGCTCCAGTCCGTAGCAGTACTCTTGCCGTTCGCTCCACTGGATGCTCCCCACCATGCCCAGGATGAGGTGGTCGGCAGGGAGGTCGTACTGAGCACGGACGGTTTGCCGTTCGGTCTTGGAATAGGGAACGAACAGATCCAAGTCTGCGCCTCCTTCGATGGTGACGGCCCGGGGCGCTCCGAGCTGCAGGGCGAGCCCGGTGAGGTAGGGGGTCCATCCGACGAACGAAGTGCAATTTCGGTAGAGCAGGCGCTCGTAGATGGAGAAAACCGTTCCGAGAACGGGGCCTTTCGTCGTGCGGAAGAAGCCCCCGATCGGGTCCCCTGACGAGATGATGTATCGCTGTCCCCACTGCTGGGCCACTAGGATCAGGTTGATGCCCCCGACGATTCCTGTTCCTTCCTGGAAAACGAGTGCCCAGGACCGGGAGCGGAGCAAGGAGTAGATCTCCCGGAAGCTCTCCATTCGAGGCCGTGATTTATCGACGTCATAGTAGGTAACAGCGGCCGGGAGGCCGTCAAGAAGACGACGGGCGCGGCGGCCGTCGCCCGCTCCCCCGGTTACAATGCAGAGAATGTTTGTCATATGGAAGTCGGAGTAAAGGAACCGAAAGGGGGCTACACGGGCTTCGGCGTGCGGAGGCTGTCGGGGACGGAAGGGAACTCCTGTCCGTGGAAGCGCGCAATCGCTTTTTTGTACAGCTCCCTATGCTGCCGGGCGATCGTGGGCCAGGAAAAGTTCTGGACGCGCTGAAGGCCCTTTTCAGCGAGATGGTGCCGGACAGACTCGGCGGTAAGCAGCGTGAGGAGTCCCTCCGCGAACGTCTCATCGGGCCGAATCCACGCGCAGGCCCCGCCTTCGAGTACGTAATCAGCCCCTCTATTATCGGAAGCGAGGATGGGCGTGCCACTGGCCATGGCCTCGAGGTACGGGATGCCAAAGCCCTCGTACACGCTAGGGTAGGCGAACACCCAGGATTGCCGGTACAGGCCGGCGAGTTCGTCGTCGGTTGGATGTCGGAAGTGTGTCACCTGTTCGTGCGGCGGACACTGATCGCTCACCATGTAGAGGCGGGCAGTTTGTAGCTTCGGGGCAATGTGTCGGACAAAGGTCTCGTACAGGAACTGCCCCCGTTTGCGGCCGCTCCAGGTGCCCACGAAGAGAATGCTCGGGAACGAGGTTTTGTCGCCGGGAACGAATCGATCGAGGTCCACTCCATTCCCGACGACGTGGGGGGCGTCGTACAGCTCGGCCGTCTCGGGTCCCACGGCGAGGGTTAGGGTTGCGAGGCGGGCTGAAAGGTGTTCGAAGGGGTAAATGAGCCGCTGGCTGATTCGACGCTTGAGGGAGGTGGCAAACCGCGCTTCGTGTAGGGCGGAGCCGTGCATGGTGCGGACGGTGGGAAGAGGGCGGCGGAGGAAGAACCAGTCGTCCCCGTGCAGGTGCAGTACATCGAAGCCGTCGAACGAGACGCTGTTCAAGAGGAGGGGCAGGGTGGCGTACGACGCCGGGGGCGACAAGAGCCAGTCCGATCCCGAAAGAAGCTGGACGTGGTGGTAGTTCGCATCTGGGGGCGCCGCCGTCAGACTGAACACCGTGACGGTGTCCTGGGAATGGTCACTCAGCGCCTCTGCAAGCCGGTGGACGGCCACCGATACGCCGCCAGGTTTGCGGTCTGGGAGGGGAAGGGTCCCGTGGAAGAGAGCAATGTTCATGGGCGAGCGGGAGTAGGTTGGGCCGGAATTGGCATCGGGGAAGGGGTGTCGGTTTTCTCTTGTGCCCCGTTGGTTTCCGATGCCGCGTCCTCATAAAAGTGAGAAGCAGCAGCGAGGCTCAGCATCGACCAGAGTATGACGCCTGTAACCTGGGCGAACTGGTTTGCGGCTAGCAGCTGAAAGAGCAGCGAAAGCACAACCGCCAGCGCTGCGATGGCAAAGGTGTCGGTGCTCTTCATTGCGTTGCGTAGAATGAGGTACAGCCCAAACACGTAGAGGGTGGTACCCAACCAGCCAAACTCCCAAAGCATCTCAACGACGCCGCTATCGATTCCGCGGCTCCCAAGCCCGTGTCCCATGGGGGAGGTGAGCGCCACCCACAGGGTTTCCGTGTACAGGTTCATTCGTTCCTGAAAACTCCCGTCTGATTGGACGTCGGTGAGCGTACTCATCCGGGAGCCAGTGACCTCACCAATCGGGCCCAGTGTAAGGATGAGCGGGACCGCAAGGAGAGCGACTCCCCCGGCGAAGGCGACGAGGCGCAGGCGAGCCGTTCCTTTCAGTCGGACGATGAGGGTGCCAAGGGCGATGACCCAGCCAAGCCAGGCTCCCCGTACCATGCAGAGCAGAAAGCTCACGTAACCGGGAACCGCCGAAAGGAGGGAGAAGAGCGTTGTTCGTGAAAACAGGAGAATTACCCCCGTGAGCATGACCGTGGCAAAGGGACCGGGAGAGTCGAGCGTGCCGAAGATTCGGATCTCCATCGGGTAGGGGTGGCCGATGGAGTTCATCTCGGATTCTATCATCCAGAACGCGTCCCAGGGAGGAACGAGGAAGAACTGAGCAATCCCGTACAGCCCAATCGCGAGCATGCACCAGGTGAACGTCCGTTGGGCGACCCGTCGGTACCTTGGGTACGACCGCCAGTTCACGAGAAGGTGGAAGCCAATAAGCAGAGGGGGGATCCAGTTGAGCAGAGCCACCGTGGCGGCCATGGGGGACACCCACGCAAAGGAAAGGATCGAGGCGTAGGCAATTCCACAGAGGCACAGCAGATAGGGCGCAAAGCGACGTTTCAGGAGCAGTCCGCCGTACCGAGGAATGTCGAGAACGGCAATGCTGCTGACGGCAAAGGGCGTCAGCAGGGTGATGGACATCCCCGGGGGTGTAAAGCTTCCGAGCTGGTAGTCAATTACGCGACGAACAAACGAGGCAAGAAACCAGGTCCACAGCACGAAGCCGTAGTACATCGGGGAATTGGAGGCGTAAAGCCATCCTGCGATCAGCATGCTCGTCCCGAAGTACGTGATGTTCAACAGTTCGGGCTGGCCAATCCAGATTAGGAAGCCAATGAGCACGAGGGAGAACAGAACCAGTGCGCCTGTGATGAGGCTGGCTCGTTCGGGAGAGGCAGTAAGATGAGAGAGGGTGTTCATAACGTGTAGATTGAGCGAGCGCAGCAGCCCATTGAGCAACTGTGAAGAAGGGGAGGAGGCGGGAGACTCGACGTTTGTTGGGAATCGCCGTTATTTGCCATCGAGTACAGGCGACGGGGATAGGGCGGTGAGGAGCCGGTCGGCGATTCGGGGCCAAGTGAAGGTGTGGTCGAAGAACCTTCCGCCGGCTCGACCCATTCGGGTCCGCTCGCCGCCCGACACTGCCAGCCGTTCGGCGGCGGCACAGAAGGCGGTCGGATCGTCCCAGGGAACGAGGGCAAAAGCGTCGGTATTGGCGTCGAGCAAGACGGCGTCGGTTTCTCCGCCGAAGGTGGAGAGGGTTGGAACTTCGTGTTGGAGGCCGACGAGAAAGGACCCTCGACGGGTGGATACACCCTCCTGGAAGGGGGCCAGGTATAGATCCATGGCTTCGAAGGCGGCGGACACGGCCTCAGGGGGCTGCGGGCCGAGGTCGTGGAACGGAAGGGCGGCGGGAAGTCCCTCGCGGAAGGCTGCGCCGTAGGCCCCAACGTACAGCGCGCATGTGTCCGGCCGATGGGCGTGAAGGGAGCGGAGGGTGTCCTGGATCCGGTTCAGTTGCCGGGATGCTCCCCCGAACATGCCCACGACGAACGCGTCTGGAGGAAGCTGGAATTGAGCGCGCGCCTCGATGGGGGAGACGCCCCGTCGAGGAATGTTCGAGCCCACGGGAAGGTGCTCGACGGGTGTTGGGGCAAACCACTTCTGATACCGCCGGGCCCAGGCCTCGATGGATAAGAAGACGTGATCGGCCAAGTGGCCCAGCGCCCAGAACTGGGGACGCTGCCACAGCGCCATAAGGGCAAACTGGGGACGTTCGGTCGCGGAGACGTAGTCCTCGTGGGCCATCAGGGCAATTCGGGTCTCCGGGACGTGCCGCCTGATTTTCTGAAGCACGAGCGGAAGATACGGATTAAGGCCCCAGCGTCCGTAGCTAAACTGTTCGAACTGCACGACGAGCCAATCCGGACAGTGGGCGGCGACGACGTCGTACAGAGCCATGATGCCTCTTCGAGACTCCGCTGAATAAGCGGGAATGGCCTCCACGTTCGGGATCGGATCGAAGGCATGCCGGCTCGTCAGAACGCGCACATCGACGTGCTTGTCGGTGAGCGCGCGAGCAAGGTGGGCCGTATAGTCCCCGATTCCGTTGAGAGTGGGGGGAAGACTGGGATATAGGAGGTCAAGTCGCATTCGAGAAGGGGGCTCGGGAAGCGGGGTAGCCCCGGACGGGTCGCGGGTCGACCGTCGTGGGCGTGTGTGGTCATGACAAAAGATAGCAACGGATTGAGGGGGACAGGGGGAGAAATGGATTCATCCACGTTCGCCTTCGGTGCAATCCGAATTACAAAAAGCGAGCGATAGACGTCCCCTGTGCCGAGGCCCCTTCTTTTCTGTCTCATCTCTTCGGTGAAGGGCACTCAAGCGCTCCTATGCGGATGACTTCTTCGCAAGGGAGGAGAGATCAACCTTCTCATTCAAATTTGGTTGCCGAAAGGGACGTTGGCCGTGCCCCGAGTGGGCGAGGGCGTAGATCCGGTCTACAGCCGTCAAGAACGCAGGAACGGAATAGTCCGTCCTGGCGGCCGCTCGTCCGGCCTGTCCCATCGTCCAGGCCTGGTCCCAATCATCGGCCAGGGTGGTTATGTGCTGGGCGAGGGCGCCCACCCGACCCGGCTCGCAGGAGAGCGCGAAGGACGGGGCTATGTATTCCGGAATCCCGCCGACCCGGCTGGCAATGACGGGACGCCCACAGGCGGCTGCCTCAAGAAGAACGAGGCCGGCGGGCTCGTGCCACAGAGACGGGACGACGACGGCGCGGGCCTGCTGGTACAGGGCGTACACTTCAGTTTCGGAGATCCAGCCGTGGAAAGTGACCCGGTCGGAGATGCCGAGCTCAGTGGCGCGTCGCTTCATGAAAGCGACGTAGGCGTCCGTGCCGGTGCCGGCGATGTCAGCCCTCACTGCCGGACAGCGGGCTAGGGCACGCAGGAACCAGTCGAGCCCTTTGTTGGGCTCAATCCGACCGACGTAGACGAAACGGGGGGGGGCGTGGCGAGGGGGCGGGAGCACGGGGACTGGTATGGTCGGAGCGGGGGAATGCACCGTGTGGAGCCGATCAGCGGACGCCCCGGATTGGATCATGGACGTTCGCACGTAGTCGCTCACGGTCATGGTCGGAACGAGTGACGTCAGGTGCTGCTCTCGTTTGATTGAGGCGTAGTTCTCTGCGATTTTTTGGGGCCGCCGGCTTCCGCAGTGGTCCACGACGTGTCCCCAGAGGCAACCCGCCAGGGTAAAGTCCCGATCGCACGGTTGCTCGCTGCGCGCGAGGAACCGCGAGCCCGACGGGCAAGAGCCGCGGTTGTCGTGCATGGTGTAGACGGTTGGGACGCTGGAGTCCGGCTTCTCGTCGATGGCTCGGTGCAGGTGGAGGACATCAAGGTTCCGCGCGCGAGCCGTTTCGAAGAGGGCTGGATCGTCTGCGACCTGTTCAACCGAGGACGGGGCCTGCTCCGGGGGCGCTTCTCGAGACAGCAAAACGACCTCGTCGCCGCGTTGTCGTTGGGCGTCGGCCAGCCGTCGGATGTAGGAGGCAATGCCCCCTTGGGCCAGAGGATCGTCGGCGTAGTGACCAATGCGCATGGGGTTAGTGGGCGAAGGAGGAGTGGAGGAGAGATGTGGGAGAAGCCGACGTCGACAAGACGTCTGGGGAGAGTTGGTCGTAATAGGCTGGGGGAAGAAGGGACGTGGTCGCGGCCAACGGCGAGCGATAGATCGTTTCTACGGCGTCAATGATGGGAGCGACGGTGCCTGTCGGGACAACGAAGCCGTTTTCCCCGTCGCGAACATACTCCTTCATGCCCGTATCCGTCGTCACCACAACCGGCACGCCGCAGGCCAGGGCCTCCATCGGGGCGTATCCGAAGCCATCCTCGTAGGACGGGTGGACAAAGACGTCGGCTGCTTGCAAGTGGGGGAGCGGGTCGCCCGGAGCCAGGCAGAGGCGCGGATCACGGGCCAAACGCTCTTCCATGTACCGGCGCATGGTTCGCGACGACCATCCCCCCACAATCGTAAGCTCCGCATTTTTGATGGGAAGCTGCTCGAAGGCCTCCATCAGCAAGGTGATGCCTTTCGTCGCCTCGACTCGTCCCACATAGACCAGTCGAAAGGGATCGTCCGACGGGCGCTCGGTAGGGGGCTCGAAGCGGGGAGCAACTTCCAGGTGGGATCGAATGAGAGTGTCTTCTGGGTACCCTGCCTCAAGAAACGACTCTCGCACGTACTCGGAGTGGACGTAAATTCGGTCGGCAAGGGCGTATTCTTTCATGGTCTTTCTAAGCTGAAAGCCGTTGAGCCACGTGTCCTGGATGCCGCTATCGGTGCCGGCCCGGGCGTGTCGATCTCGGACGCGGTCAACGTGACTGTTGGCGGCGACTAGTTCGAGCGGCCCGGCTCCAAGCTGTCGGCCCGCTTCGAAGGTATGAAGCGACTTTCCGACGAATCCCATCAAAGCCGTTCCGGAAAGCGAGTCGTTCATACGCGAAAGAGTCCAGGATAGGCGTCGGTCGAACAGTTCATTGGAGACGTGATTGCACCAGCTCGGAGAGAATCGGATCGGCGTATAGGACAGAAGTCCGTACGTCCGATCGGAAACGACCACGTGTTTCGGATCCTGCGATGGGGAGCCGGGCGCGTAAAACTGTTTTAGTAGGCCTTGTTGACGCGACTCTTCGACGAGCTGGGAAAAGTGTTGGCCAATTCCACCGACTCCGTACGGGGCGTTGCAAAAATGAATGCGCATTGGATGTTGGGAGGGGATAGGGGATTCCGAACCGATTGGGGATTCCGTCCGTGCGGACGTTCTCTACGAACTGGCCACCGGTTCACGGGCCGACTCCTTCGGGAGCCGAGTCGGAGAGGAACGGGGCCGTTCCTGGTCGCGAGGGGCAACAGCGTCGTACCCCCACTCCGCCGTTAGGTCCCTCCCAACGAGCATACTGAAACGTTCCACCTCGGGCCGGAACGACTGCATGAGGCTCGTGCGGAGGGCAGGAGAGATCTCATCCTTCGGTTCGAACACCAGAGTCTCATAGGCGAGGTGTAGTACGAAGCGACGAAGGGAGGTCGGAACGAGAGCTTTGAGTATGGAGTGCGGGCGGGCCCACATTCCTTCCCCGTGCGTGAGGCGGTGAAAAAAGGTTTGGGCGGTTTTCGACTTCAGTTTTTTTCCCTTGTTGTACGCTTTGAAAGAGGGACGGTAGTCCTGGCTCACGCCAAGGAAGTCTAGGACCTCCCGGTAGATGCCTTCATTGTCCCGCTTAAAGTCCTCGTAGATCAACACCAGAACCTGATCCCGCCCAAACAGCTTGTAGAAGCGCTCCAGATGTTCGGCGTATCTCACGCGCTCGGTGTAGTAGAGCAGCTCGGGAATGAGGCACCCCTTTGGCAGGTCGAGGCCGCGCTTTCGTCGTTCCTCGAGTTGCAGCGCCGCTTCGAACTCTTTCACGGTCTCGCCTTCGGACACCGGATTCTGCAACTGCTGAAGGTGGTACGAGTGAAGGAAACTGACCGGCTCCCGGAAGATCGCAATGATTTTCGCGTCGGAATTGAACGCGTGGATGTTCTGCGCCGCTTCTTTGGAGTACAGATAGCAGGCACTCGATTCGCCCCAGAGGGTGCGTCCGGTGCAGTCGTCGAAAAAGGAGAGGTATTCAGATTCGCTTTTGCGCTGAAAGGCACCCACGTCCTGATCGTGACAGAAGTCGGTGGCGAACATGTTCGGCTCTTTCGGAGACGACATGCAAATCTCCGGGTGCTGGTCCAGAAACGCGTGGAGCGCGCTCGTTCCGCTTTTGGAGTTTCCGACGATGAAGACGTCGGTTCGTTTGCCCGCATCGGCGTGGTGGCGGACCCGGGAGGAGGGAGGGCGTGACATATCAGTTCGCGGGGCTGAAAGGGGGCAGGGGGCAGTGTTAAGGGGAGGCTGGGGAGAGCGAGTTCCATTTCTCCTGCAGTAAAATGCGGGATCGGTTGAAGATGCGCTCCTGCTGTATAAACGCGGGGGCGCGACGGTTGCGCCAATTCTGAATGTGCCAGTACGCAATCGTCATCCATCCCATGAGCCGATTCCGGAGGGGGAGGGGGTGCTGCAGGGCTTGGTAGCCGAATTCGGCCATTTGGGGTTTGCAAATCCACTCAATCTCGGCAATCTGAGTAGCCGTCAGGCTGTGCCGCCAAGAGCTGGCCTTCTCGGGACGCACGGGCTGGGTCGCCGCTGTGTTAAACTGACTGAGGGCTCTTTCCTTCATGAAGTCCTGCGCGTTTTCGTGGTAGGAGAGCATTCCGTCGTCAAAGTCTTCCCGGAGGAAGGCACATAGGGTCTGCAGGGTCTCCTTCGGCGCCTGCACAAGGTCTTCGAACCGAAGGGGGGTCCATTGTTTGGAAGGTACGGAGGCTCGCAAATGAGCGAGTCCCTTCGTCATGTATTTTCGCCGATTGAGGGCATTGATCACGGTGTCCCCGGCAAAGAGGGAGCTTTTCATCATCGAATTGACTCCGGCTCGAGGATCGCGGGCCACGTAGATGAACTGGGCCTCCGGAAACATGTCGAGAAGAACGTCTGCGTAGAACAGATTGCCCGGGGTTTTCTCGCCCCATCGCTCTTTGCCGTGTGTCTCGGTCCAGGTTGACAGGACCGTCTCGTAAGGCCGACGAAGATCGGGGGTCCCTGCCTCCAGGATGGCCCGTTCCAGGGATGCCATTGAGAGGGGAGAGAGGGCTTCCCGATTGCGGTGGAGAAAGGCACGGACAAACGTTTGGTACTCGGCGTTGCTCATCGCCGGCTCTCGCCAGTCGTGGGGATCGGCTGGCAGCGAGGGATGGAAGTATACCAGTTCGTCGGGAATGGAAATCCGGGGATGGGCATTCAGCATCAGTCGGAGCAGGGTCGTTCCCGAGCGATTTGCACCGACGATAAAGATGGGGGAGGACGAGGCCATCGAGAGAAAGAAGTCAGAGGGGGTAGAATGGGAGCCGACCCGCACGCTTTTCGGGGGACACTGGGGGTTTTGCAATCCATAGCTCCGGCTTCTCCGATGTCCGGCCCACCGCACTGCGGTTTGAAGCAGAGGGACTGGTGGCGTGCAACCCAAGAGAAGATAAGGCTCCGTCCGTACGTCTCCTTCATCCAGAAGACGGTTCGGATGGGATTTATGGATGAGGCGTTCCGGTAGTGGGAACGGGGTTTAGGAGGGGGACCGCCGCTCCATAGACGGCTTCTACGTCTGCGTGAAAGTCGTCGTCACGGTGCGTCTCGGGGCCGGTCAGATACGAGTAGTGGTGCCCGAGGGACTTTGCCAGATGATAATAGTGGGGCAGGACGTAGGGACCGGGAAACAGCTCCAGGACGCGCGTGTGATTCGCGAAGAGAAGGTGGCTCAGGCCGGCGCCGTGCGGGGCGATCACGGCCTCCGCCCTCTGAAACAGCGAAATTTGTTCGGAGAGGGGGAGGGCCTCTAGAATGTGGCTGCGGAAGCCAAGCGTCCGAAGCTTACCCATCAGCTCCTCCTCGTTGTGAATGCGACGGCCCTTGGACGCCTTGCTGCGGGAGATAAAAATGCGCTCGGTGGAGGGGATGGACGCCTCCAGGCCCAGGCGAGACCGTAGACGATCGACATAGGGGCCTCGAAGGTAGCCCGACGCCCGACTGGTGATGAACGTGTTGAAGAGAAACTGATCGGGCTCATAGAGGTAGCCGGGGTCGACCTCCCGGATGGTGACGTTGGAGGGGCATAGCGTGTGGACAAAGAAAGACTCAAGCTCGGACAGGCCCCCTGGGCACAGCAGCGAAATCGAGGGAAACGAGCGAAAATGTTCGAAGTTGAGGAGGTCAAACCGGGAAAGGTTGTCGATGAGCAGGTGGTAAAAGTCGTTGAAGCAGCATCGAAATGAGGTAACTATCCCCTCAATTCGTTTTACTGGCCGGTTGAGTTGCCAGGGGCTGAAGGAAAGGGGGCGCCCCCCCGGGCCTGTCGATTCGAGGATCACGGCCCCGGACGCGTCGAGCACGCAATGGGTGTCGGCACTGTACTGGGCCTTCGAGAGGAGGCTGGTGTATACGGTTGGGGCGACGTGGGTGGGCCGGGCCAGGGCTGCACTGAAATTCTCGAACGACATGTTTGCCGTTTCGGGCGTCGGAACGTGTTGCTCGGGGAGCAAGGGTGTTCGTTCAATGAGGCCTCGGGCCTCGTGAAGGGGTACGTACTGGACCGGGGAATGGAAAGAGGCCCTCAAGGTGCGGAGAGCGGAGCGGAGCATGGGAGTTGGCGGATGAGGGAGAAGTGGTGGTGCTGAGACAAGCCTAATGGGCTGCCGGGAGGGCGGGACGACGCTTGGGGGCAAATCGTGTAGCGTAGGTTCGGAGACGGCGCCTCTCGATCAGGCTCTGCCGAAGAAAGGCAATTTCCCGCACGTAGTAGCTCTCCCACGTTGGGAGTTCTTGGCGGAACGACGATCGGTGAACGAGCTTTTTCAGGGCATATTTCGCCTGAAGGACGGCAATGCGCAGTCGAGTCCGCAGCAAGGATTCCTGGAACGGGTGTTCTTCGTGCCGCCAGTGATATTTGATGTAGGCCATCGAGCGTCCCAGCTTCTCCAAGTGGCTCACGAATGCCTGTCGTTCGAGCCGAGAGGGATCGAAATGATGATCCACCACCATGTCGGGGGCCGCCACCACCGTGTATCCCTGATGAACGAGCCGCCCGATGAATTGAGACTCCACACAGCATCCGAAGGGCCCTCCCGGACCAAGCTCGATGTCAAACTCAGGGACGCTCGTAAGAACGTGACGCCCGAACGCCATATTGGCTCCTACCGCATCCTGAAGGGGCGCTTTGTTGAGGCGAAATGTTGTAGAGGCGAGGAGGGATTCTTGCCAGGGTTGCAGCCAGGGGCGACGCAGATGGGAGGGGAGTTGCACCCCTCCGGCCACGACGTCGGCTACGCCTTGAAGGATGGGGGTCGTCATCGGAGCAATCCAGTCTCGGGGTACGACCACGTCGTCGTCGGTCCACAGAAGCACGTTGTGACGCGCAGTGGCAAGGGCCGTGTTGCGGGCATAGGCGTTGCCGGGCCGCTTCTCATAGACGTAATGGACCGGAAGAGGAAACTGTCCGCACTCGGTGGCTTGTTCGACGTTCTGTCGAGTGTCGTCCGTCGATCCGTTATCGACGACGATGAGTTCTGCCTTGAAACCGGAGGGAATCCTCGTGCTCCCGATGCTCTCAAGGGTCTGCTTGAGGGAAACGGCCCGGTTTCGTGTGCAAATAAGAATAGAGACGGTGGGAAGCATAAGAGAAAGAAAAGGGTTAGTACGGAAGGAGGACCGCGTCTAAGAGGCCTCGATCGGTTCCATGTTCGTCCCGTTAAACTGGAGTGAGTGATAATTCCACAGGCGGCCCCGCTCAGAGAGCAGCTCGTCGTACCGTCCTTGCTCGACGATTTCTCCCTGCTCCAGAACAATGACCCAGTCTGCGTTCTCGATGGTGGAGAGACGGTGGGCAATGGCAATGACTGTTCGTCCCTTCATTAGCTCCTCCACCGACTGTTGGACCAGTCGCTCAGAGACGCTGTCGAGGGCGCTTGTTGCCTCATCCAGAATCAGAATGTCGGGGTTGCGGAGGATGGCCCGGGCAATGGCGATTCGCTGGCGTTGGCCGCCCGACAGTCGGACGCCCCGATCCCCGAGAACCGTACCGAGTCCGTCTTCCATGTTGTCGATAAACTCGGAAGCATTGGCCTGCTTAGCGGCGGCAAGCACGTCTTCCCGAGATACATTGGGGGTGCCGTAGGCGATGTTGTTCTCGACGGTATCGTTAAAAATGTGGGTCGACTGACTAACCACGGCGATCCGATCGCGAAGGGAGTGCACGTCAAACTCTCGCAGGTCTACGCCATCATACAGAACCTGTCCTTCGGTCGGGTCGAAGAGACGAGGGATGAGGTCGGCCATGGTGGATTTGCCTGCACCGGATCCGCCCACCAGGGCGGTCATTTTTCCTTTTTCGAAGCGGGCGGTGATGTCCTTGAGGACCGTTTTGCCCGGTTCGTAGGCAAAGGACACATTGTAGAACGAAATCCCTTCCTCCAGCGGAGCGGTCTGCGTCGTGCCGTTGGAAAGATACAACTTGTCGTCCCGCTGCAAGAGATTTGCGATGTTGACAAGCCCTGCCCAGCTGTGGGCCCATTGGCCGCGCAGGTTGTTCAGGTTGTCCACGCACGGCATCATGCGGAAGAGAGCAAAGAGAAAGGTAAGAAGAAACGCGATGTCGAGGTGGCCCGGAAGGACGAACTTCCAGACGGCAAAAATCAGGATCAGGATCAGGACGGTGCTGACAATGGCCTGAGAGATGGGACGGACGAGGAGGGACCGCTTCGTGGTATTGATCGTCGCATCTGCCAGGCGTTCTGTAGCTTTCGACAGCCGAGCGTGCTCGTAGGGCTGCTGGTTGTACAGCGTGACGGTTCGGATTCCTTCAATAAGCTCGGTGATGGCCGACGTGAACGCCCCGCTCGCCTCCGTGACACGCTGGCTCTGTTTCCGAACCGACCGAACGACGCCTGAAAGCCCGAAGGTCAGAATGCCGAAGAACAGGAGGACGATGAGAGACAGCTGCCACGAGATCCATATGATCAGGGAAAGGTAGATCAGCAAGAGGGAGCCGTGCAGAATGGAGCCGAAAATGACGCCTACGGCGATCGTGCTCCGACCAATCTCGTTCGTGATGGTGTTCAGAATTTCGCCGTTTCGAGTTGTCGCGAAAAACCGAAGGGCGACGGACTGTAGCTGATCCACGACGCGCATGCGCAAATTTTCGACAATGTGGGCCCGGCTCTTGGTGGCGTACACGTCTGCCAGGTATCCGAAAAACGAGCGAGACCACGTGGCCAGAAGAATGAATCCACAGATGCGAATTAACTGGCCGATCTGGGAGCCCTCACTTCCGAGGATGTAGACGTCGATCCATCGGATGCCCAATTGGAACGACGCCGATTCCTGAGAGAAGGTTTGGAGGAAGGGGATGATGAGTCCCAGGCTGGCCCCTTCGAAGAGAGCAGCGCCGAAGGAAAAAAGGACCGTCAGTGCGATGAGCTTCCAGTGTCGTCGGAAGCTGGGCAGAATGATCTTGTGAGTCGAAGAAAGGATCATAGGGAGAAGAAACGGGAAAGGGGGCGGGGCTGGGATCTCGTGGGGTGCCGAGACAGACCAGTGCTTTGGGATCCAGTTCGGTTGCGTAGCGGGACACGGTGCCCGCAATTGTGGGCGTTGCTAGTCTCCGTTTGCACACGGATCGATATTCTCGGAGACGATCAGATCATGAGATCATGTTCTGGGAGAGTGGATTGATCGGATCCATTGTAGTTGGGCGCGCTGCTGATACCATAAGCCTTTGGAGATAGGCGCGTACTCTTAAGGTTTTTGATCGGGACCCCGGCGATTCGTGAACCGCATTCTATGCCCCCCTTGGATTTGGCTGATACCGTCCCCATCGCAGGTTCTGTGCCGGACAGGAAACGCTGTGATTCACTTGCGACTCTGTTAGGGGAGTTCGGACTCTCGTGGCTGAGAATGTTTCGACGGGACGGTTCGGTCGGGAGACGATGCGCACACGCACTGGTCACGCGTCCGTCATTTCTCCAGGTGGCACTCGGCCAAGAGCGCAGAGCAGAAGGGTCAGAAGTTCCGGTACATACGAGCGGAAAACGTAGGGTGGCAGGGGCAACAGAGAAGAGATTGGAAGTCCCCCTTCATTCCCTCCCTCTGCTTCCACCTCCCATGGATGCTGTTCCCTCTCTTCACATTCTTATCCCGGATGGTGAGTTTGACCATACGCTCAAAGTTGTTCGGTGTCTTGTTCGCAGCTCATTGGCCGAGACGGTTTGGGTGCATGTAAGTGGCACAGGCGAAATTCCCCGAGCGCTTCGGTTGTCCCGGCATGTGGCCGGCCTTCATTTTCTGGGCGAAGGCTCCTCGGGAGTCGATCGCGCACAGGACCTCGCCGAGATCGCATCGACGATCGCGGCGGACGTGATCTTCCCGGTCTCTGTGGCGGGGGCTCGTCTGATTGCCCAACACCGGGATCTGTTTGGCGACTGTGCCATCGTCCCTCTAGCGGAGGTCTCCATTCAAGAGCGAGCGGGGAATAAGGCCCAACTCGTCCAGGTCATGGAGGCGCACGGCATTCCTCATCCCCCCGCGATTCCCCTTCATCCCCGTCCGACCCTGGCTGAGCGACTGGCGAGCATCCCGTTTCCCGTTCTCGTGAAAGCGGCGGCTGGAGGCGGGGGAACGCACATACACCGGTTCGACACGCCCGAAGCTGTTCTGCACTTCGCCCAGACACCCGCTGCCGATTCGCGGGAGTACATCGTGCAGGCCTACATTCAGGGAAGCGACATTGACATAAGTATGCTCGCGGTCGAGGGACAGGTTGTGGCCTTTACCGTGCAGCAGAGCAGTGGGGGGGACGAAGCCGCCTTTACCCCACCCGAGTTTATCGAATTCCTCGACGATCCGCGTGTGGAGACCGTTGGACGAGCCCTCATGAAAGCGCTCCAGTTTAGCGGGCTGGCGCACATCGACCTCCGCTACGACCGCTCCCGCTCTTCCCTCTACGTGCTGGAGATTAATACGCGGGTGTGGGGGAGCATGCTCGGATCGCTTCGGGCAGGCATTAACTTTCCCGAGCTGGCCTGTCGGATCGCGATGGGGCAATCGGTATCCACACCGACCTACGACAACATCCAGTACGCGGTGGGCACCCTGGGCCTCAAGCGAATCGGGCAGACGCTGCAACGGCGCATCCCGCTTCGCCACAGTTGCATGGCCTACGGGGTGGATGATCCTCTGCCCGATCTTTCGGAATTCGTTCGGTTGAAATGGGAGCGCGCCAAAGGCGTCCTGGGCCGGAACCGCGAGCCCGTCTCCTCGCGGTCGGGGGCTCCGGAAACTGTAGTTTAAGACTGGAACGCTTAGGAATGGAACGCTGCCGAAGAGCAGTGAGAAATTGCGTATCCAGATGCTCTTGGAATCACCAAATGACTGATCAGAAAGGAGAGCTTCCGTGACGCGCAGCCTCAGCATGCAAGGCGCCCACCCCTGGACGATGTATGAGACAGGCCCCTGCCTGAGGAGGCGAATGTGCTATTCGGGTCCCTTCATCGGCGACTTTGGACGCGAATCGTGGCGAGCCGGTATATGCCCCCGGGCATGTAGCGGCGGTGAGCCGTGAGGTGGGGGGCATCTGAACGGAAGGAAACGGTGATCTGGCTGTCGGACGTTCCGTATTCGGTTTCTGTGGCGGGGTCAAAGAGACGAACGCGAAGAAGGTCGCCCGGAGCGAAGGCTGTTCTGGGAGAGGATCCGATCGGGGACGACGGATCGGTGCCCCAGGCAGTCAGGCTGGCTGCCTCGCTCACCCAGCGGACCGATCCGGCGCAGTCTCCCTCTGGGGTGAAGACGGCAATGTAGAGGGGGCCGTCATGCTCGGTCTCCCCGAAGAGGATCGACACGGAATTCGGAAGCACGAGGGTCGCGCTGGTCTCCGTGCGATGTGCGCACTCCGAGAATGGAGATTGAGCGCTAATGGATTGAGCAACTACGGAGGAAAGTGAGGTCGCCCCCGGTAGGAGCACGAACAGGCTCAAGAGGGCGCTGAAAGCGGCGTTGGCAACTGGGGGGAACATGGACGATAGGACGTTGAACGATAGGACTCAATACGCCGGTAAGGTACCAAGGGCGGTCCTGTAGGATCTGAGACAAGGCTGGGTTGTGCGGTTCGCTTCAAGCTGATCCCGCTGTAAGAGAACGGACCGGCCGGGACGGCGCCGTGCTCGTCCTAAATTCAGCGGGGACCGCAACGAGCGGGAAAGTGAAGCGGTCTTCACCGGAGCCGGTCAACTCCAGGCCACCGGTTCCAGTTTTGAAGGGTCCGATCACGATCACTTCAACATCGTTCGGTCTTTCAGTTCATCAACCCCGTCCCCGTTCTTCATCTCTCATGCTAGGTGACCTTCAGGAGAAAAAGGCGTCATACTATTTCCATCTCATCGACGAGGATGGCAATGGCCTCATTGAGGTGAGCGATTTTGCTCTGCGGGCCCAGCGGCTGGCCGAGTCGCGGAATGTGACGGACGAGCACGAGCGCGAGCGGCTTCGGCAGCAGGTGGTGGCTTGGTGGGAGCACATTTGTACGGTTGCTGACTTCGACGGGGACGCACGGGTCTCCCTTGTGGAGTGGAAGACCTACTGGCGGTCGATCTTAAAAGGTGCCCAGCAGGCCGAGCCCAAGACGCTACGGACCCTAGGGCGGGCCGCCCGAAGCACCCGCCAGGCCGTTGATCGCGACGGCTCCGGCCTGGTTACGGAGGAGGAGTATGCCCACTGGCTGGCGGCCTGGGGCGCGGAGGGCAGTGCGGAGGCGTTCCAGTACCTCGATCGCGGCGAAAAGGGCTTTCTCACCGAGGCGGATTTCATCGTGGCCGTTCAGGAGTTTTACCTCTCCAACGATCCCGAGGCGCCCGGAAATGCGCTCTACGGGCCCTTGCCAGACTGATTTTACCCGGGGATGGGGGCGGAAAGGCGTTCCCAGTCGGACGGCGGCAAGTGACGGTTGCTGGGGACGGTAAGAGGAACAGGTCACACAGCCTCTCCGAACCGACGTGGAATTTCGGCCGCGGAGCCGGAAACCGGCTACCGAGAGGCTTGCTTCTGCTTCCGCAGCTTGTCCCAGCGCTCCTGCTGCGGCGTTCCCGGCGGGACCTCGTAGGGGTCGTTTGGGAGGGACACCCGCTTCAGCACGGGATAGCGCTCCTTGTATGTGAACGGTTCCGGATCCCCCTCCGGCTCGTCGCCCAGAACGAGGACCATTGACCCGGGCGTCAGAAGGTCGCCGATGCCGGACGCAGGCCCAATGTGTCCCTTCGTCGTTTCCCAGGGCTCGGCCCAGTCGTAAATCCACTTCGCGTCCGCGTCGATCAGGCGAACGCAGCCGTGACTCGTGGGGCCGCCGGTCGGCATCGAGTACTGGTGGATGTGGATGCCGCGGGACTGGTGGAAGTTAAAGACCCACCGCATTCGCCATTCTTCGCCTTCGGGGCTGAGGGTGGAGACGCGCTCGCGCTGCTTCCAGTTGAAGTTGAAGCGCCCGTTCGGAGTCGCCGTCGAATCGGGATTGCCGGTGTTCACGATGCCCCAGCGCTCGAGCTTGCCGTACTCGTAGGCGGCGAAGGCCTGCACCTCCTTGTGGATGATGAACACCTTGTCGACGGTATGGGCCCCGGGATAGTAGCGGGGAAACGGCGAGTAGGCCCGAAAGTCGAGGCCGTACTGGGTGGGGGCAACCAGGGAGTCGCCGAGCGGCGTATTCTCAATCGTCTGCCGGTTGAGCAGCTCGACGAGTTTGGCCCGTTCGCGTCCGAGCTCGACGTCACCGTCCCCGATGCGCTGATAGAGGCGATTTCGGGCAACCACGTGGTTGCCGCTCAGGTCGTCGAGAACAAGGTACTTGTAGTAGACGTCGGGCAGGTCGTTGAGCTGCTCCGCTCGGGTCGAGAGAAGGTCTTCGATGGCATATTGATCGAAGTAGCCCTGCGCGGCGGCCGGGCCGGGCAGGCTCACGGCCAGGCCCGTCAGGACGAGACCAATAAGCAGGGAGCGGAAGGAGACAGCCATGAGGCGTAGTGACTCAGCGGTGAGTGACACGAGGAAGACAGCTTCAATCTCTGTTCGGAGTGTCCGTTTCCCGGCGTAACGGGGCCTTTGCATTTATTGATCGCAAGAGGGAGGAGCGGTGCAAATTCGAGGATTGTTTGGTTGGTGGAAGGGGGACGTATCCGTTACGGCGTACACACCTTCTCACGGAGGGTTTGGATGACGGTGGAGTCGCCGAGGACAATCAGGATGTCGCCGGCGTCGATGCGGGCGGTGGGGAGGGGATTAAAGGTCATGTCTCCCGTGTCGGCGTCGATGATGCCAATGACGACAGCATTGAACTGTTGCCGGAAGTTGCTTTCCGCGAGGGACTTGCCCGCGAGCGGGGCCTGAGGGTCCACTTCGACCTCGTCGATCTGTAGACTGAGAGCATTGGTGTGAAGCACCTGCTCCATGAACTCGTCGACGTTGGGGCGAAGCACCACCTGGGCCATGCGGTCGGCGCCCACCTCGCTCGGGGCGATCACTTTGTCAGCCCCAGCGTGGAGCAGCTTAGCGCGATTGTCGTGGTCCACGGTGCGGGCGAGGATAAAGAGGGCCGGGTTCATCTGCCGGGCCGTGAGGGCCACGAACACGTTGCTGCTGTCGGTGGGGAGCGTGAGAATGATGCCGAACGCGCGGTGGATGCCGGCTCGTTCGAGGGTTTCTTCTTCCTCGGCGTTGCCCTGTACGTGCAGGAAGTCGTCCTCCCGGAGGTTCGCGATTTCGTCGTCGTCGATGTCAACGACAACGAACGGTTCGCCGGCGGCTTGAAGGTCTTCGGCGAGCCGCTGCCCGACCCGCCCGTATCCGCAGATGATGTAGTGGTCGGAGAGCTTGTTGATCTGGTTCATGACGCGGCGTTCGCGGAGGCGTTCGCTGGCGAGGAGGAGTTGAGCGGAGCGGGCCACGACGAAGGTGAGGAGCCCGATGCCCGTGATGCCGAGACCGAGGGTAAAGAAGCGTCCACTGTGCGAGAGGGTTTGAACTTCCTGGAAGCCGATCGTCGAGAGCGTGATAAAGGTCATGTAGAGCCCGTCCATCCAGGGCCACCCTTCGAGAAAGGTGTATCCTGCCGTGCCGATTCCGAACAGGACGCAGAGCGCCAGGGTCGCCAGAAAAATTTCGCGGCGCGACGGATCCATTCGGGCCAGCCAGTCCAATATGGACTGCCACGGATTGGCGAGGAGGGCCATGCCGGAAGCAACGTCGGTGAGTGGAGGCAGGTGGTCCAGCAGGAATGGGGCACCCAGAGTGGAGATGCGTTCTAGGCTGGTTCGGGGAGGGAGAAGGCGTCTGCGTGCCACGACTGCCCGGCGGGCTGTTCGAACGCGCCGGTTCGTACGGCCCCCAGCGTAGTGGCGCTCGGGTCGAAGACCGTCGTGTTCGTGGTTACTTCTCCCGCCTCCACGCGATCCTGAAAGGCGGCGCGGGAGACGGCGGCGACGGCGCCGTCGTCGGTTCGGTACAGAACGTGCAGCGACGGCACCCAGTCGATGCCCAGGGCGCCCGCGGCCTCGTCGACGGCGTGCGTGGCGTCGTCGATGGCGCACCCAGAGGGATCGGCGCCGTCTACCCGCGCTCCCGCGAGAATGACGAAGCGGTCGTACAGGACAGTCACCCCACCCCTCACGGCCTGGTTGTGGGAACTCCAGCGCTCCACGAAGGCGCGCAGTCGCTTCAGGAGCTCCATCTGTGTCTCTTCGGAGAGGGGCTCGGTCGCGGGGTGGATCCAGACGCGTGCGGCGTCCGGGAGGTCGGGGAGGAGAGGAGAAGACGGTGCCATTGGCCAGAAGCCCATTGGGGGAGGGATGTCGCTGCTCCTCTTGTAAGAGGCGGACGGGCATTTGTTTTTCCATTTGGTTCGCGTAGGACCGGAGAAGAGCCCACGCGGCGCGCGCCCGAAACCGACGCCTGTCCCAACGATCCCTCGAATCCTCTTTCGAGGGACGGGGCACGTAACGCTGCTTTTCTAAATTGCACGAGGGTACGGTGGTCGTCGGCCCTGGCCAATGAAGAAGAGGCGGGGCATTGGAACGACGACACGGGGCGAGCAAATCGGGGAAATCAGCCAGGATTGAAACGTTTGGCCCGATGCGGCAACGAATTCACGCTCCGTTCATAGGTAAGAATGTGCTTGTTGGCATTCATCCGCTCTTTTCAATGGAGACGGACCGACCGCTATGTCTACCTACCGCGATTCTGTTGACTGGATTAATGACAACCGTGAGGTCGTGGTCGACCTCATTCGCATCTACCTCGGCATCGGGCTCTTTGCCCGGGGTGTGCTCTTTGCGGCGACCCCGGAGGGGATTGAGGTCCTCGTTGATCTATCGGAGTTCTCACTCGCGTCGGCGGCGCTTGCGCACTATGTGACCTTTGCCCACCTGCTGGGGGGACTGATGCTGGCGGCGGGACTACTCACGCGGTTGGCGTCCCTCGTCCAGATTCCTGTTCTGGCCGGCGCCGTCTTTCTCGTGCACCTGCCGGAGGGATTACTCACGGCCGATCAGTCCCTTGAATTTGCGGCGCTGGTTCTCTTTTTACTCGTCGTCGTCTTCATTTTTGGCGGGGGACCATGGTCGGCTGATCGCTACGTCTTTCAGCACGAGCCGGAACTGCAGGCGCAGGAACCGGAGAAGTGGTGGCGCGACGAGGCCTTCGACGACCGAGAGGCAGTGCCCGGCGATGGGGAGCCGGCCACTGAGCCCGCCGGCGGCGTGGCGGCCGCGACGCCTGCGGAGGCGGCAACCAAGCAGGCGGCCGCTGAGAAGGTGGAGGTCACGACCTGTTCCTGCGGCAATGATCTCAGTCACCCCCGCGTGACGGCCGAACCCCGGTACGGGTGGAGTGCCGGGTTCTTCTTCATGCTCGGCATCTCGGCGCCGGTGAAAGAGGTTGCCTTCTACTGTGAGAAGTGCAAGACCGTGATGAAGCGTACCCGCGATCCCGACATCCTACGACAATACCGTTGGCACACGTCGTAGCCGCGTACGTGAGTGTGGGCGCAGGGATATAGTTTCACGCAGTCTCGTTGCTTAGACCATTTTTGGAAAGGTCCCGCCCTTCCCTTGCAGGGATGGCGTACACGCAACCGGGCACTTGAGTTGGAGAGTGGCCCTTTACACAGGTTTTCCCACATCGACCCGTCTGCGTTCATGAGCGAAGCGGTGTCGTCCAACGATACGGTAGAGTCGGCAGACGAGGCGTCGACCGCCTCGCGTCCGGCGTTGGTGCTCGGCGGGGGCGGGGCGCGGGCGGCCTATCAGACGGGTGTACTCAGCTACGTGGGAGAGGCCTTCCCGGCGTCTGCACTCCCGCTTATGACCGGGGTGTCGGCCGGGTCGATCAACGCCGCCCACCTTGCGGCCAATCCGTCGCCGTGGCCCGAGCGCACGGCTGCCCTCACGTCGTACTGGGAGGAGTTGACGATGGACGATGTGTTTGTGCCCCGGTCGCTCTGGACCATCGCGCGGTCGATGGTGCGGGGCACGCCCAGCACAGAGCAAACGCTCCTCGACACGGCGCCCCTCCGCTCCTTTCTCGACGAGCGGCTACCCACGGACGCGGACGGGGTCCTCACGGGGGTGGCCGATAACCTCGACGACGGGCGGCTCGAAGGCCTTGCCATTTCGACCTCCAACTACGCCACCCTCCAGACGGTGACCTGGGTGCAGGGCTGTTCGATGCAGGACTGGGAGCGGCCCAACCGGCTGGGGCGGCGCACGGAACTGAGCCTCGACCACGTGATGGCCTCCACGGCCCTCCCGATGGTCTTTCCCGCCGTATGGCTGGGGGACGCCTGGTACGGCGACGGGGGACTCCGCATGCTCGATCCGCTCGCGCCCGCCATCCACATGGGCGCCGATCGGCTCTTCGTCATCTCCACCCGCTACGAGCGATCCCGGCAGGAGGCCATGCATGCCGGCCGGACGGCCGCCTATCCCTCGCTTTTCCAGATGGCTGGCATCCTCGCCAACGTGCTGATGCTGGACGTGCTGGAGCACGACGCCGCCGTCCTCCGCCGCATCAACCGCCTCTTGCGCCGCCTGCGCCCCGAGCAGCGGGGCGGGCTTCAGCCCATCGACCTCCTCATTCTGCGCCCGTCCGTGGACCTCGGCGCCCTGGCCGACGACTACCGGCTGGAGGTCAGCGGGGCAATGGGCACGCTCCTCTCGGCGGTGCAGTGGCGCGACGACCCGCAGTCCGACTGGCTGAGCATGCTTCTCTTTGAGCCCGCCTACCTGCAGCGCCTCCTCGAAATTGGGTACAACGACGCGAAGCGCCAGCACCACCGCATCGAAGCGTTCTTCGCGCGGGAGCCGGTCGACGCCGAGGAGCGCGATCACCTGTCGCTGTTTCCGCGGGTGTAGGTCACAAACCGAAACCCGTCGCGCTGGTCGACGCGGGTCTTCTCGAACACGTCGCCCACGAGGTGCTCGAAGGGGGGGAAGTAGGTGTCGCCCTCGTAGTGGCCCTCGACGAGGGTGAGCTCCAGGCGGTCGGCCTTGGGCAGAAACTGGCGGTAGATGGCCTCCCCGCCGCCGATGAACACCACGTCTTCGTCGGCCAGGGCCTCCATCGCGGCGTCGATCGACGGGTAGGTTTCCACGTCGGGGTAGTCCTCGAACGGACCCTGCGAGGTGAGCACCACCATGCGGCGGTCGGGGAGGGGCCCGCCGAACTGGTGCACGATGGACTCGAACGTGCGGCGGCCCATGAGCAGCGGGTGGCCCGTGGTCAACTCTTTAAAGTGCTGCAGGTCTTCGGGGATGTGCCAGGGCAGGTCCCGGTCCTGTCCGATCACACGGTTCTCTTCGGCGACAGCGGCGATGATGACGAGTTCAGGCACAGGGTAGAGGTGGGATAGGAGACGAAGAT
>CAZTDC010000001.1:0-62073 GCA_964612165.1 uncultured Salinivenus sp. | reverse complement strand
CCGCCGATGCTCGAACGAGGATGGGACCTTCTGGATGCGCTTTTCCGGGACGAGTGGAGTCGTTCCTTTCGGGCAGTCGTCTGTGCTGCGGTCGCGTTTGCTTTTGTCGCCCTTCTCCACGCCGGCGGCGTGCTTCAATCACTGGAGCGGACTACTCTCGACGCTCGCTTTCAATATGCGAGTCAGCCAGCCGCTGTTGACTCCTCCATCGTGCTGGCGACGATCGACGACGCGAGCATTTCGTTTGCCCGCAGTCGCATGAAGGTGGGATGGCCCTGGCCGCGCGAATTCTACGGCACACTCGTCGAATACTTTCGCGAAGGGGGCGCCCGTGCTGTTCTGTTCGACGTGCTTTTTCCAGAGGCCGATTTTCCACGAGCCAACGTCAGTGCTGAACAGTCCGATGAGCGGTTTGCAAAGGCTATGACCGAGGCAGGGAACGTGGCGCTGGCCACCCAGCTGACCCCCACCGACACGACGAAAAACCCTTTAGATTCGTCGCACGTGCTCAAGCGGGAGCAGCGGTCGACCCTTCGGATGCCGTCGTATAGTGGGGCACTCGCTCCGATCCCGTCCTTCCAGGAGGGGGCAGCCGCTCTCGGAGGCACCAACGTGCGGGCAGACGGGGATGGAGTGGTGCGCCGCTTGCCGCTCGCTTACCGGCTGTCCGACAGCCTTGTCATTCCAAATTTGGGGCTTGCAGGAATGCGTGCCGACCCGGCAAAGGGGGGCGTGTCGTCGCTCCTTTCAGAGTTGCCGCTCGGGCCGTCGGGATCCTTTCTGCTCTACTGGTACGGGCCCGGCGGAGTCAACGGCGTCTTTAAGGACCAGTACATCTCTATCAAGTCACTTATTGTATCGGCCGCCCAGTTGCAGTTGGGGCAAGACCCCAACGTGCCGCCGAGTCGGTTTAAGGACAAAACCGTCATTGTGGGGGCTACGGCTGCCGGTCTGTACGACCTGCACTCGACGCCGGTTGGCGTGGAGGGTACCTCGTACGGGGGCGGTGGGGATTACCCAGGTATGGAGATTTTTGCGACCTTCCTAAGCAACCTCTATCAAGAACACTATCTCCAAGACCTTTCCGGGTTTTGGGTTTATCTGTTGGTGTTGCTTCTGACTGCGACCGGCGCCGGGCTCGTCGTGGCGTGGTCGGGGCGAATTGGAGGAGGCTTTGCCGCCATGGTTGGCATTACGGCTCTGTATCTTGGAGGGGCCGTTGCTGCATTTTACTATCTGCTGTGGTGGATGCCGGTTGTGGCCCCGTTGCTCGGGCTTCTATCTGGGTTTTCCGTGACCTCGGCGGTAAGCTACGCTGTGGAGGGCCGCAAGCGCCGCGAGCTCCGGGGACTCTTTCAGCGATACGTGAGTCCGCAGGTCGTCGATGAGGTTGTCGAGAATCCGGAAGCCATGAAGCTCGGCGGGAAGGAGCTGGAAGGAACGGTTTTCTTCTCCGACATCAAGGGCTTCACCTCGGTGGCCGAGCAGTTGAGTCCGCCGGAGGTGGTCCAAGAACTGAACGAGTATTTTGGGATCGCGACCGATGTGGTCCTCGATCACCGCGCGATGGTCGACAAGTTTATTGGCGACTCCATCATGGCTGTCTTCGGGGCCCCGGTTCGTCACGACGATCACGCTGCGCAAGCGTGTCTAGCCGCGCTCGAAGTGGACCGCGTACTAACGGAATACTATGGGGATTCCGAGGACAGTGACCGCCCGTCGTTTCGCTCGCGCATTGGCATTCACACCGGCCGCATCGTCGTGGGCAACATTGGGACGGAGCGCCGAGTGGACTACACGGCGATCGGAGATGCGGTCAATGTAGCGGCCCGGTTGGAGCCCGCCAACAAACAGTACGGTACGCGCGTTCTAATTAGCCAGTCGACCTACGAACTGGCACAGGATGCCATTGAGGTTCGTGAGCTGGATTTGCTTCGGGTGACTGGAAAGGACGAGCCCATTCGCGTTTATGAGGTCCTCGCGCCGGTCGGGGAGCTGTCCGAGCGAGAAGAGCATCTGCGAGACACGTTCGAGGAGGGACTAGAGGCCTATCGCTCTCAGCTCTGGGTTCAGGCTCGACAGGCCTTCGGGGAAATTCTCCGTGCCAATCCCGATGATGGGCCAGCGAATCTGTATCAGAAACGGGTAGAGGAGCGGGCAGGCGAGAGTTTGCCGGCCAGCTGGAAGGGCGTTCACGAGATGGACGTCGGGAAATAGCATCTCTTTCCTTGTCGATGTCCAATGGGAGCGCCTTCTACGTTCGATCACATGAATAAACGGCATTTCATATCATGCTCTGTTCGATCTGGACCCATCGTGTCTTTCCATTCTTGACCGGAGTGAGTCTTCTGGTCGGGTTCCTGTTTCTCGGGGCGACGGCAGTCACTGGCAGCTCTAGCTCGGCCGTTCACCTGGAGGGGGAAGACGATGTGGTCGTGACAGCTCGCTCCAACAACTATGTTCGGGAGGGGCCGGGATCCTTTCACGAGGTGCTCGTTGCCGTCAAGAAGGACGTTCCCCTTGCTGTGCTAGAGCGAAAGGAGGGCTGGATCCGCGTGCGTCTTCCAGATGATCGGACCGGGTGGATCGCCAAGACCAGCGTGCGGTCGGGCACATCCACGCAAAACGTGTCTATGGAGGACGTGGCCGACGAATGGACGACGACGGAAGCGACCGAGTCTGGGGTTGCGGCAGCGGTTCGGGGCTTTCAGATGCGGGCCGAAGGGCTTGAGGAGGGATCGACCAAAGAATTACTGGCTTACATCAAGTCGACGCCGACGATTACCAGACAAGACATTGAGCATTTTCGACGGCCCCTGGAAGGAGGAAACCGGTCGGATCTCGATCTCGGGGACTTAGATGTCGATCTTGAAGAGTTCGATCCCTCGGTGAAAGAGAAACAAGTTGGCTTTGCCGTGGCGAGTCGGCTGGTAAGCAAGGGGCTTGTGCGGACCCAGCGCGTCCAGCGTTACCTGACGCTCATGACCGAGCAGTTGACTGCCGAGACCTCGTACTACAACGTGGGCTTTGACGTGGTGATCATCGAGGGGGACGGGCCGGACGCCTTCGCCTGTCCGGGCGGCATCATCTTCTTGACAAGAGGCGTGTTCACCCACTTTGATACGGAGGCCCAGCTTGCCGGACTTCTGGCCCATGAGATTGCCCACGTGGTTCGGCATCACGGCATGGCCGAGATGGACGAGCGAGAAGTCCGTCGGAAGTCCGAGGATGCCTTTGCTGAGCTCGAGCAGGCGACCGAGGATGACGATGACAAGTACGAGCAGGTCGAGGATGACCTGGCCAAAATGATGGAGAAAAGCTACGAACGGGTTGTCAACGACCGGCTTCTCAAGTATGAGAAAGAGGCGGATCGAATTGCGGCCGCGCTTCTCGGGGAGGCGGGATACTCTCCGATGGGGATTGTGAATGCCGTTCAGCGCATGACATCCCTCCGGGCGAACGACCCGGATCTGTTCGACGAAGGGTATCTGGAGGCCAAGAACGCGAAGGAGCGCCTTCGACGGGTGAAGCGATTCGTTGAGTCGAACGACGGAATGGACGGAGGGCAACAGCTTTCGCGTCGATTCCGAGCCTACGACGGGGAGTTTCAGTAACGCCTTTCCGGGGGCGATGCCGACCATACAGCTGGAGCCAGGACCTCTTCAATCCGTCTCGCCGTCGAAAGAAACCGGGATGCGTCTTCCGCTGTCGGCGAACCACAAGGCAGCCTGAGTGAGGGGGCAGCCCGTCGCACGCACCCAGGCGTCGGCGTAAGCCTTGACTTGCGTCCGGTACCGTTCGACCATGTCGGTATGGTCGGACGCAGAGACGCGATCCGTTTTGAAATCGATGAGATGCCACTCGTCGTTCCTGCGATAGAGAAGGTCGATCGTGCCGTCGCTAAGGGTGGGAAGATCTTGGTCTGCGACCTCAGCGACAGGATACTCCGTGTGGATCCGTTCTGCTTCCTCCAGGGCGTCCCAAAGCGTGCTGTTGAGGAAGGTTTTGAGCATTCCCTGGGCTGTCTCTCGTCGGTGCAAGACATCCTGCTGGCTGAGGACCACGTCTGTTATATCGTTTAGCTCGCCTGGGGCAGTGATTGACTTTCGCCGCGTGATCGCATACTCGAAAAGCTGGTGCACAGCGGTGCCAAACGCAGCCCCGTATCCCTCTCGACGGGTAGTCTCGTGGGGCGCACCGGGCGCCTCGGTAACAGTAGTGGTTTCATAGGTGGGCTTGCTAATGTCCTGCCGCCGTGCGGCTGCCGCTTCATGCGAAAAGGTTGTCTCGCGAGTGTCCGTGTGAAAGTGGGGCGGATCAGTGGGGGGCTCCAGTGAGGGAGCGTCGCCGACAAATGGATAGAGAGGAGCCCAGTAGCCTTTTTCTTGCGACCAGGATGGGGAGCGGTAGCGGGAGACGACCAGTTGGTCTTCAGCACGGGTCGCGGCCACGTACAAAAGCCGCTGCTCTTCGGCCCATTGGTACTTTGCTTCGATCTCCTGGAATTCCGTTGCCCACTGCTCGGGTGCAAATCGAAGCGTTCGGTTGTACCGGTGCTGTTCGTAGACGGGGAGCACCACTTCGCCCTCGTCGCGCCGCACGTGCTCGTCGGGGTCCTTTGGATGCGTTCCGCCGTACGGATCGGCGAGAAAGACCACTCGTGCTTCGAGTCCTTTTGCCTTGTGCACGTTGAGCAGGCGTACGGCGTCCTCGGCGCCCGTCGCCAGCGTGAGCCCATCGAGCGATCGGTCGCCGTCGAGAATCTGCTGAAGCTCGTCTCGAATTGCACTCCAGGTGTACCCCTCGGCGTCAAGACGCTGCACGTCGGTCAGGACGCGCAGCAGACGTCCTGCGTGAAGGGAGCCCATGCCGGAGTCGTGTCGGGTCCGGGCCATGAGGCCCAAGTCGTCGACAATCTGTTCAATGGCGGCGGCCGGACGGAGAGTGTCCAATCGCTTCCTCGCCTTGCGGAGGTGGTCGTACGCGGAGCGGATCCGTTCCGTGAGAGAGGCCGAGAGGCCGTCCGCGACGGCTGACGGTAGCGTAAAGTCGCCGTCGAACGAGCCCCCAGAGGCGCGGACCCGGTAGAGGGCATCGTCACTCAGACCCACCAGCGGACCTCGGAGATAGGCGAGCCGTGCCACAGAGTCCTGCGGACGTTCGATGCAGGTGAGCAGGCCCACGAGGGCGTATAATTCCGTGGAGGCCTGCACGTCGTCGCCGCCGGCGAGGGTGTATGGAAGGCCCTGTTCAGCGAGCGCTTCGGCGAACTCGTCCAGGCGCGTCGTATTTCGGGTGAGAATCATGAAGTCCCCGGGCGTGTCGCCAACGAGGGACGATCCGTCGCCCGAAACGTCTGCACAGGCCTCAGCGATGAGTGCTGCGACCTGATCGGCGTTCCGGTGGGCGATCTTGCGAGTGGAGGAGGCCCCTTTGACGTAGGGCACCTGGAGTGCCTGAACGACCTCCTGTTCGGTGTGAACAGGAGGGCGACCCGACTCGAAGGGCACGTAGTCGGCCTGGTAGGGAGCCTCGAGGTCGTCGAAGATGGAACCGAAGGCCTCGTTGGACCAGGTCAGAAGGGAAGGGACGGACCGGAAGTTCGTTTGCAGGGTGACGTCTTCACCATTGGGAGCGTCGTCGATGGCTTTCCGGACCGTGCTATAGACGTCGAGGTCGGCCCGTCGGAAGCGGTAAATGGACTGCTTATCATCCCCGACGATGAAGAGGCTGCCGTCACGCGGCTGACAGTTGCGCCAGGTGCGCTCAGTGGCATCCCGGCTGGCGAGGTACAAGAGGATCTCGGCCTGAATGGGATCAGTGTCCTGAAACTCGTCGACCAGCAGGCGGGGGAAGCGCTCTTGGAGGCGCCGCCGAGCCTCCGGATGATCACGCAGGAGGTCACGGGTGCAGACGAGCAGGTCTTGAAAGGTGAGTTGGCCCGTCTCTCGTCGGTGCTCCGCGTAGCGTGCAACGGCGGGGCGGACAAACTCGACCAGTTGTCGATGGGCGTAGGCGCGCCAGCGGCGAAGAGCCGGCTGGACCACCTCCCGTTCGAGGCTGGGAAGCAGTTCATTGTCAAGGCGGTCTGCCAATTCCCGATCGAGCCAGTGGCCTTTGGTAAGATCACCGCGCACCGACGTATCCGTACTTTTGCGCGTGTCTGATTTTGTGATGCCGTCAAACAGTTCGATAAACGCCGCCTGAGCGGCCGGATCATCCAGTGGCCGGATCTCAAGCATTCGCTGGGCGGTGCGGAGGGTGGAGGCGGCGGTTCCGGGTTTGGCGTCGGCGTCTGCCGGGTCGACCGGAAGGGCGGGACTCCACTCCGCCACGGCACGGCGGAGCTCTCGAACGGTTGCTTCCAGATCCGGCGGCGTTTCTGGGCCGTCGACGTATGGGGTGAGGTCGGGATAGCGGCACAGCTGACCGAAGAAATGGACGAGCTCCGACGGTTCGATCCCCAGTTCGGCAACGTGACGGACCTGTTCAGGAGACTCGTTCCACACGTCGGACAGGTAGTTTTGCCACACGCGGTGTCGGAGGTCGTCGCGGTCGCGCTCGTCTAGGCCGGGCGTAAAATCGGGGGGCACACCCGCAGCGAGGGGGTGTTCGCGGAGGAGGCGGGCACAAAAGGCGTGAATGGTGCCGATGAAGCAGCGCGGGAGGTCGCTCAGGGCCTGCGACACGCGTTGGCGTTGGGCAGAATCGGCCGCGGGGTCGGCGGTCAGTCGGTTCCGTGCGATGCGGAGCTCGGTGTAGAGGCGCGCCTTCATCTCACTGGCGGCCTTCCGAGTAAACGTGATCGCAGCGCAGTCGTCGAGTGGCGTGCCCGAACGGACGAGGGCGACGATGCGGGCCACGAGGGCAGTGGTCTTGCCGGAGCCGGCAGCAGCGCGGACCAAAAAGTTGGTGTCCGGCTCGAAGTCGCCAAGGTCGGGGAGCTGATCGGGGTGCCAGGGGCCGATGCGACGGCGGGTGTGAGCGTCGGGGAGAGGCATGTGGTTCGCTGGGCTGGTTCCTCGTGGGAGGCTCGGTTTGAGGGGAGTCGATGAGGTGGTTGGGACTAATCGTCGCGGAGGATCGGAGGCGCAGGGCGGTCGTCCGGCCACGCTTTTGCGGTCAGTTGTTTGCGGCGCTCGCCGTAGTCGTGAAAGAGACGGTCGTAGTTGTAGCGCAGGGCATCAGCGTCAGTGAGAGGGAATGCTCCGGCCGTGATGCTCTGCTCGATCTGTTGGAGGATGGTGGAGACGGCCTCACGGTGTTCGGAGGGAGCAGCGGCGATCCGCTTGCCCATCTCATCCGTGCTGGTAAAGAAGTAGCCGGCAGTTTCAACGCGTACGTCCGTCAGTTCTTCGAGGGCATAGGCATAGAGTGCCCATTGCAGATGAAAGTCGCCGAGGAGGTCTGTTTCATCGTAGTTGCGGGAGGATCCGGTCTTGTAGTCCCAAACGCTGAAGGTGCCGTCGGGGAGTTGGTCTATGCGGTCGATGCGGCCCCGCAGGGCAAAGGACACCGGCCCAAGCTGGAGCGTCGGAGCCTCTGCATAGTCGGTCTCTTCACGGCGATGAGGAGGAAGGCCGAAACCGAGTTCGAAGGCTTGAGGCGAGTGCTCATCGGAGCGAGCAGCTTCGAGGCGCAGGAAGAGAAGGGCGTCGTTCCAGAGCTGTCGTCGGGTCGAAGCAAACACCACCTCACTTGGAGGCGGCAGCTCGGCGCGTCGATCTGCCAACACGGTCTCGAACACCTCTCGAAGCTGGGCCTCGTCACCGAGGGTCGGACGACGATCCAGCTCCGACATAAAGCGACGGAAGGTTTGATGGAGAACAGCGCCGCGCCCCAGCGCGTCGAGCCAGGCGACGTCGTCGAGCGCAGGCTCGTCGAGGGGATCCACGCCGAGTACGTACCGCAGAAAGTAGGCGTACGGGGCTTGCGCATAGGTCTCGAGGCGTCCGGCAGAAACCGGGCGATTCTGCGAAAGCGGATCTAGGCCATCGTACGAACGGGCAGAGAGGAGGCCGTCGTGCGTCGTGTATGTGTTCGCATCGCGAGCAGCGGCCGCATCAAGTCCGTGCTGAACCCCGGGGAAGCGGGTGGAAAATGCCTCACTGAGCGTGTTGGGGGCTGGCTGGGAGCGGCTCGTCCAGCGGTCCAGATCGGACAACAGTGTCTCGTGAGTAGGGGCGAGCGGGTAATGCCGTACCTGTGGGTCGTCGGCGTCGCTCTTGATGTTGCGGGCAGATTGTGTTTCCTCCTTCAGGCGGAGGTAGAGGGGCGCTTCGAACAGGTCTTCACCCTCTGTCAGGTCGTAGGTGCTAGCTGCGAGCGTGGCGGAGCCCTCATGTCGGGCGAGGGCACGACGGGTGCGCCAGGCCTCGGCGTCCGGCTTTCTGCTGCGGAGGGGGAGCGGCCGAGTCTCGTCGGAGAGGGCCGTACGTTCCTCATCTGCGAGTAGGGGGTCGTCCGAAACGGTTGCGGTCGTGGAGGAGGCGTCGAGGCCCACGATGTAAAGGTGGTCGCGACCCGCGTAGCCCACACTTTCGAGCGGAACCACGTGCGCATGGCCCGGCTGGGGCTGTTGGGCTCGAACGAACGGAGAAAGCCCCATCCAGGTCCTCATTCGGGTCGCAAGCTGGCGAGGCGAAAGTGGAGCGGCCTCATTGTATGAGCTGACAGCCTGTAGGCGTTCGATGAGGCGATTGCGGGCGGCTTGATCCGGCGTGTGTTCGTCTGCGTCGGTCGTGGGTTTCGGGGTTGGACCGTACTGTTCGAGAAACGTCTCGGCTCCGCTAGCCAAGGCGGTGGGCCGCACGCGGCTTCGGTCCGTCATCTGAGACAGTGTAAGAAGGTGCTGGACCACGTCGGCGAGCGTTGCGACGGCTTCTCGCTTTTCTCGGAGGTCGCGCAGTGAGTTGGACGTCCAAGAGGCCTCGGCGGCTTCGAGGCCCTCAATCTCCTCAGTGAGGGTATCGATCCAGGCGTCAAACGTGTCGGCGTAGTCGCGGCAGTTGTCGGGGTAGCGCGTTTGGGCCAGCAGCGTTGCCGCGCGGCGGCTGTCGAGTAGAACCTCAGGAGGGTCCTCGTCCTCGATTGCCGCGTCGAGACGGACGAGGCCGGCCCGGAGGAGGCCAATGAGGTCGGGGATGGGGCAACCGTTCGCAACCCAGTCGAAGAAGCCTCGGAGGGCCTGCCCAGGGCGGGTGGCGTCAATGGAGCGTCCGCTGCTCAGCGAAACGGGAATGTCGTAACGCTCCGCGAGGCTGTCGAGGAGAGGCAGGTAGGGATCAGGGCTGGTGTAGGCAATTTCGATTCTGTCGAGGGAGCGATCACGCCCAAGAATATCATCAAACACCGCCTGCACTTCACGGCGGGGTCCTGTCGCGGTCCAGAATCGGACCGATTCCGCTTCATCGCTGGAGAGGGTGGCGCTAGGAGCAAGTGCGATTCGACCAACGGGGCTGGGGGCGGCGGTGGCAGGGTCGGGGAGCGGAGCGTCCCTAAAGAGCGCCGCTGCGGACGGAGGGGGAGGCCCTGGCTCGGTGCTGGACGAAGACGACTGCACAGCGGGGCCGATGCGGTACAGCCCCGGTTCAATTGACGCCTGGTGCCGCAAGCGGGCCACAAATCGTTGCTCGACCGCAGACAGCGGTACGGTGTCCATGATGGCCCAGACGTTCCCAGAGAGATCCAGGCCTCCCTCCGCGATCAGGGTCACGGCGGTATCAAAGAGTAGCGCGGCATCGTATTGGTCGTGCTCGTGCAGCAGCGCTTCGTACCGGGCATAGGCCTCGGCCTGGGCTGTCTGTCGAGGTACGTCGGACGTGCGGCGGCGGTAGGCGTCTGGAGAAATCCGGTGCGTGCGGAGGGTAGCAAAGGTGCGAGCAAGGGGGGCGATCGTGCCGGAGAGCGGCTGATTGCCCGTGAGGGCGTCTCGATGGTGGGCATCTAAGGTTTGGAGCGCCGTCGCCGTCAGAAAATATCGGCTCCCGGCGTCCAATTCAGACCGCCCGTCGGCCTTCAGCGACCACTTGGCGAGGCTTTGAGCATACTGTTCGATCGTCGTGGCGGTTAGACCGGCTGTACTTCCGCGTTCCCTGGCGACGGCCTGCTGAAGAGCGGTCCCCAGCTGAAGTCGGGGGACGAACACGATGAGGCGAGCAGTGGCGTGACGGTCGTGTACGGTGCAGAGCTGACGAACGGGTAGAGACGGCATAGGAGGATTAGAAGACGGTTGGACCGCAAAGCCACCACGCGGTCGCGATGAGAGAGTCAAACAGTGTCTTTCCGGAAAGCGACCTCTCACGTCAAAGTTTCTTCGGTTTCCCCGTGTTGCTTGAGGGATAGACGTCAGCCATTTTGACGTCGAAATCGAGGATGACTTTAGTCATTTTGCTTTCGGAGGAGGCACGGTCGATCTGGAGGGATTCCTCCTGCCAAATGTTGTTGGGTGCCGAACGCGACGCTCAATTCCGGCCGGCTCGAGAATTTTGGGTTCGTCGGGCCTGGAGAGCGGTCGAAGGAGCTCAAGCGTGATGCGCGCTCCGTCGGTGGGCAATGTCGGTGACCTATTCGATGCCGTTGATGCTTTCGATAATTGGTCAGCTGGTTCGAATCGGCGCTTCCACTTAGTGGCTACGACGATGTGCCTGAGCTGAAAAGCGCACTGAAAAGGCGGAGTCGGTTTTTTGGCTTTGGGAAGCCGCATAGATTCGTCGAGAACTCACGGACATAGAGGATGCCTCGACAGAACCTGATCGGGCTTCTTACATTACAGTTCGTGCTTGATTCGGGACATGGCGCAGTTCGGTAGCGCACCGCTCTGGGGGAGCGGAGGTCGCCGGTTCGAATCCGGCTGTCCCGACCAATCAGAAGCGTTCTCAACGCCGTTCTTGGCCGTCAACCACTTCGGGCCGAGGACGGCTTTCCTTCATTTTCTGCCCATCGGGCATTTGTATTGCCACCTTCATTCCGAGATCGTTTGTCAACTTGGCGCTTGATGTCTAGGCCAGGGCTTGCTCATCTGGTGATTCATGGTCAGGTAGAACGGAGAATTCGGCTGCGGCTCTTGTGAAAGGTCGTCCGGAATGGCAGATGAATGCCAGTCCCAGCCGCGTGGTTGCGTACGGATTTGCGCGGGCGTATAATTGTCTAATGACTGGGCGCCCGAGGCCGGGGGCATTCACTGTCCACTGTACCGTTACGGGGTTGCTGCCATGGCTGATGAGTCGAGCGTAGCTGCCGGGAAGCGCTTTTCCCGAGACATGCGTTTGATCCGCGAAGATCGGGAAATCACCATTGACGACATCCATAAGGAGACCCGGATTTCCCGCACCCTGATTGAGTCCTTCGAGCAGGGGGGGCTGTATGAGCACCCAACGTTCAATGAAGTCTATCTGCGCTCCTTCGTCCAGGCGTACGCCGAGGCCGTAGGAATTTCCACGCACGCGGCTTTGGATGGATTGGACGCGGCACTGGATGGGGTCTACGAAAAGTCGCTTGCCGACCAATTTATCGGACGGCCCTTGGAAAAAGACGAAGAGTCGTCGTCGGACTCTACTGAGACGGGCGCCCCTGAGCCCTCCCCGGCGGAAGGGGAGGAGACCGATCACTCCTCGTCTCCCCCAACTGCCGGTGGACCCGAGGGACGCGGCGGCATCGTGGGCCCCCCTCGTGCCCTCCAAGACCAGTCGGATACGGTAGAGGAGTCGGAAGCGGACGCAGCGTCTGAGGAGTCCTCGTCTCAGACATCGGAGTCTGGGGAGGACGCTTCCCCAACTCAAGATTCGCCGGACCAGGAGGCGTCCTCCCGAGAGGAGCCTCACGAGCAGGAGACGTCCCCGCACTCGAAGTCCTTACGGACATCATCGGATCGGTCGGACGCAGCGTCGCCGCCCACGCCCGACTCCGAGAGCGTTTCGGAAGCGGAGAAAGCATCCGACGTGCCGGACCCTGACGACCAATCGGAATCCGATGACGAATCGGAGCAGCCTCCGGATCCCGCGAAGGAAGGCGTTCCGTCCTGGATGGACGACGAGTCAGACCAAGAGGAAGAGGCGGATTCTGCGTCAGGAGTATGGGAAGAGTCCGTTCCAGCATCTGAGACCTCCGATTCAGATGGAGCTTCCCCACCCGAAGGTGCTCCCGGCGAGACGGGAATCGTTGGGGAGCCGACGGCGGTCGGTGGGGAGGAGGTGCCCCCCGCGCCGGCACGTCCCGGTTCTTCAACCGCTGCTCCCAACCCCGGTTCTCGACGTCGCTCCGGCTGGCTTCAATTCTTGCGGGGGGAGAAGCGGGAAATGATCTGGGCCGGCATCGGGTTCGTCGTGGTTCTTTTGGTCCTCGTCGGTTTAGGCATAGCCTATTTCTCGACCACGACGTCACCAGAGGAGACGGTTCAGTCCGAACCTGTCTCAGACACGTCTGCTACCTCGACGGCCCAAGAGGATACAACGACCACATCTTCTCGGCCGCCCCCGGCCAACGTCACACTCGGCGACACCATCTATCTGACTGTGCTCGCTACCGGTCCTGTTTCAGGTCTTCGCGTTCAACGGGACGAGGATCTGAAACGGCCCTATTGGATTGAGGAAGGGGAGGCAGAAGTCTATCCCTTTCAGCAACGCGTCGCCATCGAAAATGAGTTGGAGGACGTACGTCTCTTCCTTGCTGGCTATCCATTTCCCGTTGAGAGGCAGAACACCACTGGGCAAGTCGTCATCGACCGGTCCCAGGTCGAAGCGTTTGTGGACACCCTTCGGGGGGCGCCAGCGAAGCTTTCCGTAACGCCGGATACGATTCCGAAGGGACCACCCCCGTCCATTGAATAGCAAGATTGGCCGAGAGCCATTTCGTCGAACACGAGGTCGCACCCGTCCATGCCTCTGATTGAAGAAACCCGCTCGCTGCAAGACACTCTGGATGAACTACAGGACAATACCGTATCACTCGAAGAGGCTCGCCCCCTGGTCGAGCAGCTCCGGTCGGTGATTCGGAGGCACGACCACCGCTACTACGTGAAGGACGATCCGATCATCAGCGATGCGGAGTACGATCGCTTATACCGTCGGCTGCAGGAACTGGAGCGGGCCTTTCCAGAAGTACAGTCGCCGGATTCCCCCACCCAGCGCATCGGGGGTGAGCCGATCGACGAGTTCGAGAAGCACGAGCATCCGCAGCCGCTGCTGTCGCTGTCGAACGCCTTCGACGGAAACGAGCTACGAGAATGGTATGAGCGGTGCCAGCGCGGGCTTGCCGATCAATTTGGGGAGGTCGAGCCCGCCGTGACCGCCGAATTGAAAATTGATGGAGTGGCTCTCGCGCTCACGTATGAGGAGGGCCGGCTTGAGGTCGCGGCGACTCGGGGCAACGGCAGCGTGGGAGAGGACGTGACGCATAACATCCGCACCGTTCAGCGCATTCCGCTCCGGATCCCAGTTGGGACCGAAAACGGGCGCCCCCCCCCTGAACGCATCGAAGTCCGGGGGGAGGTCTTCATGCGGAAAAGCGAGTTCGATGCGCTCAACGAGCGGCTCGTCGACGAGGGAGAGAAGCCGTTTGCAAACCCACGGAACGCAGCGGCCGGCACCCTTCGACAGCTCGACCCCTCCGTCGTTGCCCGCCGCCCGATGAGCTTTTTTGCGTTCGCCGTTGGGCCTGTGCAGAATGGAATGCCCGAGACTCACACGGACGTTTTGGGCCTCCTCGACGGTCTCGGGTTTCCGCTCGAAGAGCACACCGAGCATTTCGAGTCGTTTGACGGGGTGGTCGACTTTTGTGAGTACTGGGTGGAGCACCGCGATTCATTAGACTATGAGGTCGACGGGGTGGTGGTTAAGATTGATCGGCACGACTACCGCGACGAGTTGGGAACCATCGCCGACGCGCCACGCTGGGCGATAGCGTACAAGTTTCCGGCCCGAGAAGCCACAACGACCCTTACCGACATCATCGTCAACGTTGGTCGCACCGGGGCCATCAACCCGGAAGCGGTCCTTGAGCCCGTGGAGGTTGGGGGCGTGACCGTCTCTCAGGCCACTCTGCATAACGAGGATTACATCGAGGAACGGGACATTCGGATCGGCGATACGGTCGTCGTCAAGCGGGCCGGCGACGTCATTCCGCAGGTGGTGCGGGCCGTAACCGACGCGCGGACGGGGGAAGAACAGCCCTGGTCCTTTCCCGACCAGTGTCCCGCATGCGGCACCGAACTGGTTCGACTGCCGGACGAGGCCGAGCACTTTTGCCCGAATAGCGAGTGTCCGGCACAGTTCAAGCGCCTGGTGGAGCACTTCGTGCAACGCGACGCGATGGATGTGGACGGGCTGGGGGAGCGCCTGTGCTACCGTCTCGTGGACATCGGCCTCATTCAGACGCTCGCGGATCTTTATCGGATTGAGGAGGACGATTTGCTTCCGTTAGAAGGATTTGCCGAGAAGAGTGCTCAGAATCTAGTGTCGGCGATCGAGGACGCGAAAGACCGGCCGCTGAGCCGACTGATCTTCGCATTGGGCATTCCCCACGTCGGCAAGACTGTCGCCGAAACGATCGTGAAGCATTTTCGCTCGATCGATGAGCTCGCGAGGGCCGACGCGGAGCAGCTGGTCGCGATCGAAGGGATTGGACCGAAGATTGCGGAGAGCATCCAGGACTGGTTTGCCGTTGAGAAAAATCAGGCGCTCGTGGAGGAATTGAAGGAAGTGGGGGTCAACGTGGAGCGGAAGCCGCATGAGGCTCCATCGGAGACCGAAGCGTCGTTGCCACTGGCGGGGCTCACAATCGTTATTACGGGCTCTCTGCCCGAGCGCACCCGCACGGAGGCTACGGAGGCCATCGAACGGGCAGGAGGGGACGTCACTTCAAGCGTAAGTGGGAATACCGATGTGCTCATTGTCGGTGACAACCCGGGGGCCAAGCTCCAGCAGGCCCAAGAGGAAGGCACGACAATTCTCCGGGTCGAAGAGCCTGATCAGCTTGATCACTTCATCCGCGAAGGGGCTCCTTCATCCTGATCTGAGGACCTACCCTTTCTGGGACCCTCGCAGGCCCTGATGATTTTGAAGGGAGCCTCGATTATTGATGTTGTAGGTCCTCCCAGGTCCAGCTTTCGACCCGATCGATTCCTCGTTCGGGAGTTGTGCTTGGTTGTCTAAAGAAGAAGGATCCTCTCGCCCTCCTGCCTCATTCACGAACCGATATGCCCAGAGAGGACTCTGGGACACCGTGTCTGTCGATTTGATGGGTTTTCGCTATGGGCATTTTCGAAAAGCTTGGCTGGAGCCGTCGCTCTGCCAAACCAGTGGGGCACGAGCTGGAGACGAGCGGCCGTCCTGAAGAGGAGACCGAGCCCTGGCAGTTGTGGCTGCTCCGCGGAGGACTGCTGATCGTTCTCGTGGGCCTGACCCTTTTGGCCTTTCCGCGTGGGGAAATGTACGAGTACACGGTGCAGGTGGGGGACACGTGGCGGCAGTCGACCCTGGAGGCGCAATTTTCCTTTCCGGTCTATGTCGACGAAGAGCGGGTTGAAGCCAAAAGAGACACGGTTCGCAAAAACACTCCTCCGTTTTTTCAGGTTGACTCCGATGCCAGCGAGAGAATGGAGGCCAACCGGGATACGCTCCGTCGCCAGGTCAATCAGGTTCTAGAGACCTACGCGAGTTACCAGTATCATCGCTCCCGAGACGAGACCCAAGAAGCGAGAAAGGACTCGTCGCAGTTTGTTCAGCGCCGCCGCAATGCGCTTGTTACCCTCACGCCTTCCCAGTGGACGCTTCTTGCCCAGCAGTATGTGCGCCAAGTACAGGGGCTCTCGGGCGGATCGCGGGGGGAGGCGGGCACAGCCTCAGACGGCCGCCTGCATCGGGAGCTGCTGGCCGAGGCGTTCCAACTCGGCTCGCAGCTTCTGAACCTCGGGGTAATGGATCGTTCGCGAGATTCTATCTCCACGGACGTCGTGATTGTTCGAGATAAGGAGGAGCGGGTACAGAAATCGGTCGATAAAGACAACCTTTATGGCCTGAACGAGGCCTACGACCACGTTGAGGATCAACTGCAAGAACGCTTTCAGGAGAACCCGGAGCATGCGGACATTGCGTTCTCATTTTTCCGCGCCATTTTTCAGCCGTCGCTGCAGTACATGCGTGCTGAAACGCTTCGGGAGCGGAATCGACGAGCCCAGAACGTAACGGCGATTCAAGGGGGAGTAGAGAAGGGAGAGGTCATTGTACAGAAGGGGGAGCGGGTTACCGAGGAAATCAAGCGGAAACTCGCCTCCCTTGAACGAGAGAAGAATGAGCGTATGGCCTCCCTGATTGTCTGGCAACAGGTTCTCGGAGAGGGCCTCTTTGCGTTTCTGAGCTTTACGTTCTTCTTCTTCTACCTTTACCTCTTCCGTCCCGACATCTGGCGGGAAGACCGGGACATGGTCCTCATTACGGTGCTTCTCGGATTCATCATTGCGCTGTTTGGGGTGGTGGTCCGATTTCCGTGGATTAATCTTTACGCCGTGCCCGTGGCGCTCGCCTCAGTCCTCATGACAATCGTCTTCAACTCTCGAATAGGGCTTTTCGCCACGATCGTCCTGGCCTTCACTGGGGGCCAAATGCTGGGGCTGGACTTGGAGTACACCCTTGCGACCTTCTTTTCGGGGGCCTTCGGTGTCTTCAGTGTCCGTGATATTAAAAACCGCGGACAGTTTTTTGTGAGTGCCGCCCTCGTGTTTTTCGGGTATGTACTCGTCCTCACCGCAAGCTGGCTTTATCTCGGGACCCCGGTAGAGCTTTACGGGCGAGAGCTCGGTTTTGCAGCCTTCGGCGCCTCCTTTACCATCGCGGCGTCGCTGTTCCTGTGGGCGCTGGAACGCGTCTTTGACATCACAACGGACCTGACGCTTCTGGAGCTTTCGGATACGAACAACAAGCTCCTCAGGGATTTGAGCCTCCGGGCACCCGGCTCCTTCAATCATTCCTTGCAAGTCGCCAATCTCGCGGAGGCGGCCGCCGACCGAATCGGGGCGCACTCGCTACTCACCCGTGTGGGGGCGCTCTACCACGACATTGGAAAGATGCGCAAGCCGGAGTATTTCGTGGAAAACCAGCGGACCGGTGTGAACCCGCACGATCAGTTGAAGCCACGCATGAGTGCGCTCATCATCGCGAGTCACGTGAAAGAGGGGCTTGAGATGGCGAAGGAGCACAACCTTCCAGAGAAGGTACTCAAATTCATCCCGACGCATCACGGCACTGCTCGGATCGAATACTTTTACCGAAAGGCCGTGGGCGAAACCGACGACGAAGACTCCCCGGTCCTGGAGTCCGAATTTCGGTATCCCGGCCCCAAGCCCGACTCGAAAGAGACAGGCATCCTGATGCTTGCCGATTCGATTGAGGCGGCGAGTCGGAGCCTGGACGATCCGTCGCACAATCGCCTCAAGTCACTCATCGATCTCATCTTTCAGGAACGGATTGAGGACGGGCAGCTGGATGAGACGAACTTGACCTTTCAGGACCTTCGCCTCATCAAGGAGACGTTTTTGAAGATGCTCCTTGGCATTTACCACGTGCGGGTCAAGTATCCGGACCAGGAAGAACAGGAGTCCGAGGAAGCCGAGCCGACCGTTGTGGCCGTGGCTGGGGAGGAGCCGTACGACGAGGTATCGGTGGAGCTGGAGCGCGGGCCCTGGGGCGTGGAGGTAGAAGAGCCCGACGCCATCTGGCTCGACGACACGGTCCCCGGTCTCCGGGACCCGCGAGAGCCGCGACCGGAACTTGCCGAGGCCTCTCCGCACTCCCGCTCCGAACGTGAAGGGAGACCGCCGGCCTCAGCACCCGCTGACGTTTCCGGCACGGTTCCTCCGGAGGACATCGACGAGGAGATTGATGAGGCGTCCAACTCGATGCCACAGACGGAGACCGATGACGGACAGTCGGACAAAGAGGGACGTTCTTCTCCTGAGGAGGAAGAAAATGAGTCCACCCCGGCCAAACAGGAGGAGACCTGAGACGCTAGAACACCTTCTTCCCGTTAGACCGGCACGGCTTCTAGGATCGCATCGATCGAGTCTTGGCTCACGAGGACAGAAAGCTCTTCGTGGTCGAGGCTCTCATCCTTGAGAAAAGGAAGGAGGCGCCGTCGGCTGTCGGGGGTGTAGACCAGGAGATCGGTTTTCTCGACGACGTTCGACAAATGGTCGGCGCCTTCTTCGATGGAGGCAGCAATCACCTGTCCCCCGTACGCGGTGTTCGTTCGGAGCTGCTCGGAGAGAGGGGGAATGGTATCACGATACCTCGTCACGAGGCCAAGGCTTTCGCGGTCGAGAAGGCGCGCGACGCGTTCCAACAAGCGAGCGGGCAGATGCGTGACGAAGCCCAGCGTATCACCTCGTGGAAGGCTCTCCAAGACGCGTGAGAGGTAGTTGTAAGGCGTGAACGCAAAATCGGCGTCCGGGTGGCGATCCAGTTGGGCGAGGGGAACGGGTCGAACGGTCCGCTGAAGCGCTGTGCTTAATTGTTCGGCCCACAGGTCGTTTAGCTCGGAATGGGGGCCAACGGCCAGGAGTTTTTGCTCCAGGCTTGCGTGATCAAGGAGGGTGGCTTGTTCCTGGAACAGCGATTCGATTTCGGCGTCGCTGAGGCCCAGTCCCACCAGTTTGCGCAGGGCCTCGTGGACCACTTCGGCACCTTGTTCAATCCGTTCACTTTTCGTGAGCGGTGTCCGCTCTTTCACGGTGTATCCGCTCCCGACCTGAGCACTAAGAAGGCCCTGATCCTCCAGTACCTGGTACGCCTTGCGCACGGTGTGAAATGAGACGTCGAGACGGTCTCCAAGGCTGCGGGTAGACGGAAGGGTTTCGTTGACCTTATAGTGCCCGCTGGCGATTAGATAGCGAAGTTGTTCGACGAGTTGATCGCGGACAGGTGTGTTTGATTCGGGGTCAATCTGAAGTCGCGGCATCTGTATAGTGAGAGGGGGGGCTTATCGCGAAGAACGATTGAAAGTCCAATCGAAGTACGTAGGCAGGGTACGATAATCGGGGAAGAATCGTCCCTCACCGATCATGTAAGAGGGCCGACTTCAAGCCATCTCCATCTTCCGTGATTTATGAAGGGCTAAGATAAGAATATGTGGGTCTGATGCTGGTGCATCCGGGGGAGGAAGCTCCAAAATACAGAGTATTAGCCTCAACTGCCTACCGAGTGCCGTGAAAAACACCTGCTTACTGATTTATTTAACGTAACCGGTTACGAAAATACTTAACGCTGAGGATGTAAAAATGAGCTCGTGATTTCGAGCGCTGAGTTAATATCTTCAAGAAAACACCTCTTGATCCGTTAGAAAGTGAATAGTGAGAAGACCGTGAGTGCAGTTTGACATTCCGTTCACTACCTAGCACCATGTAATCGCTTACATCGTGCCACTTACTGGTCCGGCAATCCTGTGCCGCCAACCATATACGACATTGCGGAACGAGCTGATGTCTCCACCGCAACCGTTTCCCGGGTGTTCAATGACCAGTCGGGGGTCGCGGCAGAGACGAGGGAGAAAGTGCTCGAAGCCGCTCAGGCCCTTGACTATCAGCCCCATGCGTCAGCGCAAAGTTTGGCGCGGCAGCGCACGAAGCTCATTGCCGTTGTGGTGCCGGTCCTGGCCCAGTACTTTTACATGGGGGTCCTTCGGGGAGTTCAAGATGCGCTGGCCAGCAGTGAGTTCGATCTTCTGGTCTACGCGCCCTCCCACCCGGGTCAGGTTCAAAAGCAACTGAAGCGCGCGACACAGCGGGGCCGGAGTGACGGGCTTTTGTTTCTATCGTCGAAGGTGACGCCCGAAATTGCCGACCATCTGCGGTCTACTCCGCAGGAAGTTGTGCTCGTTGACACAGAACATTCGGATTTCGAGTCGATCTCCCTCGATAATGAAGAGGGGGGGTACAAGGCCACCCGCCATTTGATTGACAGTGGCTACGAGACCATTGCGCACATTACGGCCGATCGCCCCGAACCTCCGCCGGCCCGAATGCGGCGGAAAGGGTACGAACGGGCACTCGCTGAGGCCGGACAGTCCCCCATCGTTGCTCGGGGCGAAAAAGAACCATTTGCTTTTGACAAGAAGGGCGGCTATCGGGCCATGAATGATTTGCTTGAGCGTGAGTCGGTGCCGCAGGCGGTTTTTGCCTCCTCCGACATGCAGGCAATCGGCGCTCGACGAGCCCTCAAAGAAGGGGGGCAATTGGTGCCCAACGACGTTGCAATCGTGGGCTTCGACGATATCGACATCAGTGAGTATGTTGGGTTGACGACCATCCGCCAGCCTCTCCGCGACTTTGGAAAGCTGGCTATAGAGAAACTGGTTGGCCGCATTGGCGATCCGGGGCGAAGGGTGTCGAGCACGGTGTTTGCCCCGGAGCTGGTGGTCCGAAGTTCCTCTGGTGGGAGACCGAAGAGGCCTGAGGGCTGAACGTAAATGTGTCTCACGGCCTGTTCGACCCTACCCCAATAACGTTGATTGAGACCGCGGAGGCGCATTCGCCTCCAACTGTAGTACTTTCATCATTAATGCCCAGATTCCGATGAGCACCTTGCTATCCGCCCATCGTTCGATTGTCGGTCTTGTTGTTGTCTTTGCTTTCGGCTTGATGGCCTTGCCGGTACAGGCGCAGGAAACCGGGACGATAACTGGAACGGTTACTGACGCCCAAAATGCCGAAACGTTGCCGGGGGCAAATGTCAGCATCGTCGGAACCCAGAGGGGAACGGCCACGAACGCGCAGGGACAGTTTACCATCGAGAACGTTGAACCGGGACTCTATTCGCTCCGTGCCTCCTTTGTTGGGTTTCAGCCCCAGGTCGTCGAGGAAGTGGAGGTGACGGCTGGAGAGGAGACGCAGGTCGATTTTGAGCTGCGTGCCAGTCAGGAGACCCTCGAAGAAGTCGTCGTTGTCGGATACGGAACGCAGAATCAGCGAGACATTACTGGGTCGGTTGCGAAGATCGACTCGGCGTCTTTTAATCCGGGAACCCATAGCAGTCCTGAGGGGATGATTCAGGGGAAGGTCTCGGGACTTCAAATTACGAGCGGTTCTGGTCGTCCCGGAGAGAAGCCACTGATTCGCCTTCGTGGTGGATCCTCAATCAACGCAAGTAGTGAGCCGCTTTTTGTTCTGGATGGAGTTCCGATTTCCAATGAAGGCACGTCTGGAGGACGAAACCCGCTAAACTTTATCGATCCTAGCAATGTCGAGAATATCACTGTCCTCAAGGATGCATCTGCTACTGCAATCTACGGGTCCCGCGCGGCCAACGGCGTCATTCTTATCGAGACAAAACAGGGAGGGGGCAATCAGCGAGTGACGTACAACGGCTCAGTCTCGACTGCAAATCCGGTTGATCGCCCGGATGTTCTCAGTGGCGAACAGTACCGTAATCTTGTTAACGGATTGTTAATAGAGGGATATTCCTCTTCCAATGTTCAGAACAAGATGGGGGAGGCTTCCACGGACTGGTTCGAAGAAGTGACACGCTCCTCCGTAACGCAGGACCACTCCGTTAGTCTATCAGGAGGAGAAGAGGCCCGGTCGTATCGATTCTCATTAGGGTATTTCAAAGAGCAAGGCATTGTCCATTCGTCGAATACAGAGCGGGCTAATGCTTCTCTCAGCTATAAAGAGCTTTTTTTCGACGAGTCGCTCACGATCAATGCAAACGTGAAGGCGTCTCGTACACGAGATCAATTCGCGCCAGGAGGGACGGTTGGAAACGCTCTGTTCTTCGACCCTACGCACCCTGTACGTGATTCGACCAGTCAATTTGAGGGCTTTTTTGAGTGGCCGGCGAATCTCACCCTTTCGCCTAGTAATCCAGTTGCCGAATATCGGTTGACGCAAAATACCGGTGAGCAGTATCGAAGTCTTGGAAACGTGAAGTTTGAATACAACCTCCCTGTCGTAGAGGGACTCACTGCTCGGTTGAATCTGGGATACGACATCAACAGTGGGGAAAATGAATTCTTCGCACCCACGTCCCTTCGAAGTCAGCAGGCGCCGGGAGGAAATCCCCCGGGAGAAGTTGCTCGGAGGAACTTTACCCGAGTCAATCTTCTCACAGATGCCTATTTCGAATATTCGCGGACGTTCGACGCGATCGACAGTGATGTGAATGCCACGCTTGGATACTCGTATCAAGACTTCACCGAGGAGTATCCGGAGTTCCAGGCTTTTGGTTTGGCTACGAATATTCTGGAGGAAAACAGCACATCGCCAGCGTCTGAGCAAACGACCTTTGTTGCGGAGCTCAATAATCGGCTGATCTCAGGATTCGGGCGTTTGAATTACTCCTTCAAAAACCGGTACCTCCTCACGCTTACAGTCCGCCGAGATGGCTCCTCACGCTTTGGTCCGAGGAATCGGTGGGGGACGTTTCCTTCCGCGTCCCTGGCTTGGCGAATCACGAATGAGCCGTTCATGGAAGACCTAACGCCGACAATCTCAAACTTAAAGCTGCGCGGATCATGGGGGATCACCGGTAATCAGGAGATTGGGGATTTCCAATATGTGAGCACTTTCAACTTCAGTGGTGACAAGGCACGAGCCCAGTTTGGGGATGAATTCCTTACGATGCTTCGCCCGACGCCAGCCGATCCGGGTCTGAAATGGGAGGAGACGAGACAGACAAATGTCGGCCTCACCTTTGGATTTCTGGATGATCGTCTCAACGGTAATATCGAGTGGTATCAGAAAGACACCAACGATCTGATTTTCAACGCCTTGCAACCAGCGTTTACAAACGTTGGGGATCTCGCAGAAACGAACATCGGGTCTGTTCGAAATACGGGATGGGAGTTTGAGCTGGACGCGACCGTATTCGAGACGGATAACGCCTCTTGGAATGCCAGCCTCAATGCTGCTTCCAATAACAATGAGGTGCTTGACATTACCCGGGCGAACGATCCCCTACGGGGAGGAATTGCTGGCGGAACAGGGAATCAGATCCAGATCCTACGGCAAGGGGAGCCTGCATATTCCTTCTTCTTGTACGAGCACAAGATGTGCAACGGCCATCCCTGCCGCGCAACCGACTTCGAAGATCCGAGCCAAGTTAGACCTCTTGACATATACAGAGATGTTGCTGGCGGTGGGGAGGACGGGAATGAGCCTGACGGTGCAATCACGCGGGCAGACCGCACCCTCCAGGGGACGCCCTTTCCTGATTGGACCTTTGGGCACTCACAGCAATTTCGCTACGAGGGCTTGGATTTCTCGTTTACGCTTCGGAGCCAGCTTGGCAACAAGGTCTATAACAATAACGCTTCCAACGCGGGAAGTTTGAGCTCGATTGTCAGTGGGGATGGAGTACCTGTCAATCTCCATGAGTCTGTTCTCGAGTATCAGTTCCGCCAGAAGCGGCTTCTTTCCAACGTGTACCTTGAAGACGCTTCGTTCCTGAAGCTAGACAACGTGACGCTTGGTTATAGCTTCGATCAGATTCCGTCTGTCAAGCGGCTTCGGGTGTACGGTCGCGTTGAAAATGCACTTGTCCTCACGGGATATAGCGGTCCACGTCCCGAAATCGGATTTGGAATTGATAACAACACATTCCCTCGGTCCCGAACCTGGACGGCGGGAATCAGTCTGAACTTCTGAACGGCCACGGGGACGAAGCTCATTCCTCTTGCTTCTTGCAAAAGATTGCTACTTTGATATGTCGAGTACTGTGTTGCGTATTTTCGTCCTTTCGGCATTCGTTCTTTCGATGACGGCTTGTACCGACGTTGGGGTACAGCCGAAGAGTGAACAAACGGAGAGCACGGTCTTCAGCGAGCCCGGGAATTACAGGAATTACCTTGCCAAGTTGTATGGCGGACTGGTTTTAACCGGCCAAGAAGGCCCGTTTGGTGACGACGACGTGGGAGTGTTCGGGGATGAAGGAAAAGGCGGGTATGGCCGACTGTACTGGAATTTGCAAACCACACCGACCGACGAAGTCGTAAACAGTTGGGTCGATGATCCAGCCGTCCTTCCCTTTACGTATCAGGATTGGTCGGCCCAGAATGGATTGTTGGCTGCCATGTTTAGCCGCATTTCTTTCCAAACTTCGAATGCAAATAAATTCCTGGAGGTATCGAGCGACGTTAGCGGGGTTAGTGCAGATCTAGAGGAAGACATTCAGCAGTGGCGAGCAGAGGCACGCTTCCTTCGGGCGCTCAGCTACTTCCATGGCTTGGATTTCTTCCGCGAGATTCCGCTCACGACGCAGGTTGGAGGAGGATTTCCTGAGCAAGCTTCGTCGGAAGAGCTTTTCAACTTCATCGAGCAGGAACTCCAGGAGATTACCGACAACGAAGGGACTGAAAATCTTCCTCCGGCAGGGCAAGCCGAATACGGACGAGCAGACAAGGGGGCAGGATGGGCTCTTCTCGCCAAGTTGTACCTGAACGCCGAGGTGTATGGATTAGAACCTCACTACACGGAGGCGGCTGAAGCAGCCGGAAAGGTCATCAATTCTGGTGCGTATAGCTTGGCCGTTGATCGTTCCTATGGGGATCTCTTTCGGGCGGACAATCACACCCACCCTGGAATGATCTTTCCCCTTCCTCAGGATGGGGTGAACAGCCAGACATACAGTAACACCACCTTCCTCATCCACGCCACCTCTGGCGGAAATATGGGATTGGAGAAGCTCCGCGGAATTGAAGGCCCATGGCTGGGATATCGTGGGACTCCCGAGTTGGTTAATCAATTTGAAGGATCGCTGGACTCGGTGAGTGTTGACTGTTCTCCAAGTGACGACAACTGCAGTTCTTCCGGGACACGAGATTCGACATTTTGGAACACCCAGGGCGCTGATAGCCGGGGCATTTTCTTCACCGATGGCCAGCAGAAACAGGTCAAGGAAATTGGTAGTCCACCGGAAACCTTCCAGTTTGGATATGGCGTCATCAAATTTAAGAACATCACGTCCGATGGGCAGACTGGGAAAGACCTTACCTTCCCGGACACGGACTTTCCGATGTTTCGGCTTGGTGGCGTGTACCTGACTTACGCAGAGGCTGTGCTGCGAGGCGGACAGCAGTATGAGGGTCTTTCCCCGCTGAGTCTCGTCAATGAGCTCCGGGATCGTGCGTATGGACAGAACAATTCGTCTGGAGACATTACCCAGTCCGACCTTACCCTGGAGTTCTTGTTGGATGAACGGCTTCGGGAGCTTTACCACGAGGCGCACCGCCGCACCGACCTTGTGCGGTACGAGGTCGTAGGCCCCTCCGGAGGATCGGGGTTCGCATCTGAAGGAACTTGGGCCTGGAAGGGGCGAGTGCAGCAAGGAGAGACCACGCCGGGCTGCAAGGTGGTTTATCCGATTCCTCAGGATCAGGTCGACGCGAATCCTAAGCTGCAGCAGAATCAGGGAGGTAAGGGCGCCTGCAAGGGATCTTGAGCAAGCGTCTCAATGAGCATCAGGTTGTTATGAAGGTAGGATTGGGGGAGCTTTTTCTCCTCTGATGCTTGGGCGGGGCACTCCCTCCTGAGCAATTTCCTCTTACAGAGTTTTCTTGCTAATAATTATACACCTTAGTCATGCGTCGTATTGCCACATTTTCTTTATCACTTGTTTTCGGTCTCTTCCTTCTAGCTGGGTGTGACAGCGGAGGGGGCGACAATGGAGGCGGTGGGAATGACCCCGCTATCAGCGTAGATAAGGACCAGCTTGAACTCACGGTTGCCGGTGGGGCGAGCACAAGCGACACTGCACAGTTCACGGTAAACTACACGGGTCTCGATGGGGCTCCGTCTGCTTCTGCCACCGGAGATCTGACGGTTGAGGTTGCAAGCGAAGGGGATGGCTCGCAAACCTATGATGCTTACTACGATAACTCAGTCGGAAGCATTGTCGAGGAGACGGTCAACGTTTCGGGCTCTTCCGGAGACACCGAAGTGACCGATTCCCTCGCCGCAACAATCTCCCCTGAGTTCATCTCTACTAGCTATAATTCTACTTTCGCAGAGGTTGAGGGCTTTGAAGACCAAGCGGTCTCTACGTCCGGAAATACTTCTGTATTGATGGACTCCACGACGACAGATACCGTTAATACAACGGGTGTCGCTTCGCTTGAGGTTGATGCTTCGAGCGGAGGAAGTCTTACCATCGAGCGGAGAGTCAGCGCGCCCGATGCGGATCGCTTTACCTTCCTCGTAAAGCCAAACTCCAATTCGGACTTCAACTTGGAGATGACCTTCAATGAGGAAGGCGGAACGACCTCTCACACGGTTACGCTTCCTGTAAACTCCGCTGATGAATGGAGGAAGTTTACAGTGAAGTTCGATCAGCTTGGTGACTTCAATCCTGTCGCCAGCCGAGCTGGTGGCAATGGGCCGTTTACGAGCGTTTCGTTCAGCGCCGATGCTGATGTCGTCTATCACCTCGATGCCCTTTATTTTGAGTCAGCTGATCGGAAGTTGGCCGAGGTGAATGATTTTGAGACGACCACCCTCGCCTATGGGCCGCCGTTCTGTCCGCCAACCTTTAGCACCACCCAGTCGGTAGCTGAAGAGAGCGACGGATTTGTCGCCCGGACGGTTACTGGCGGAGGATGCTTCGGTTACAACTACGATAGGATGACGGTGGACTTCGACGGAGAGGATGTCGTGTCCTTCCTGGCTCAAGGCACATCCAGTGATTCCATTTACGTTTTCCTTGAGACCGCCGAAGGGGCCGGCCAGTTTACCTTTGGCAATGGCATTCAGGTCCCTGTTCCTGAGGGGTCCTGGGGTAAGGTAACCGTTCGAGTCGACTCGCTCGGTGCTGCTTCGGCCGACTCGATTGATGCCCTCCAGGATCCGGGACTGAACAATGTTGGGTTTGAAGCGAGAGGAAATGATCCCGACATCATGATTGATGACATCAGGCTCGAGAAGGCAAGTGGAGGTGGTTCCAATAGCCTCTGGTAACTACTCGGCTTGATTTCTTGTTTATCCCACGCAAAAGCGCACCGGTCATGAAACCGACCGGTGCGCTTTTGTACTCTGGGAGAATTTCCTGTCGCTTCTAATGATTTTCTGGCTTTCATTCTCCCATGTCTCGGCTTTGGTGTGCTATTGTCGCCTGCTGTCTCTTTTTCGGTGCCACGCCCGTCTTGGGCCAGGTGGTGGAGACGACCCCCGATCCGCCCCGTACGGATCGCTCCATGACCCTCTTTTTCAATGCGGACGAGGGGACGGGCGGATTGGAAGACCACGATGGGGAGGTGTATGCCCACACGGGCATCTCGACAAGTGAAAATGAGCCGAAGGCATGGAAGTGCGTGAAGAATTATTGGCCTAGTGATGGATCGTTCTCGGGCAATCGGGACGATACGAAGCTGACAAAGGTGGAGGGCACTGAGAATCGATACAAGCTCGAAATCAATGACATCCGTGCCTACTACCAGGCAACGAGCACGAGTTGCTCCCTCTCGTCGGATGAGGAGATCCGAACGATGAACATGGTCTTTCGCGACGCCGAAGGGGAAAAAGAAGGGAAAGCAGAGGGGGGCAACGATATTTTTGTGGATGTGCTTAGTATTGGTGACGACCCGTTCGTCTCGGCGAGCATACTCAGTCCGAGCGCCAACCCGCCACTGTACCCGTTCATAACGGCGTCCGATACGACGGTGACGGTCGAAGTTTCGGCGGATACAGCCAATGTTGATTCCTTCTCCGAATTGCGGTTGTACGTTGATGGCACCCAGGTGACGTCGAGCGCTGATAGTTCGCTTTCCTATAATCTGGACCTTACAGATCCGAATCGGTTTGATCTTCGCGCGGAGGCTGAGGCGAAAACAAGTGACACGACCCTTGTTGATACGGTCAAGACGTTTCTCCTACGGTCCCCAGATGTCGTCACAGAATCACGTCCTGAGTACGCAGAGGACGGAATCAGCTATAATCCGACGGATCCGACCACAGTAACCCTTTCGCTCTACGCCCCGAAGAAAGAGTTTGTGTATGCTATTGGGGATTTTTCAGACTGGGAGGTTGACAATCAGTACTTCATGAAGCGCGATCAGGAGGACCCTGATCGCTGGTGGATCACCCTTGACGGGCTTGGCACAAACCGACAGTACGACTTACAGTATTTTGTGGATGGAGAGATTCGCACGTCCGATCCATTCTCTCATAAGGTTCGGACGCCAGCAGATCGCGAAATCGGAGAGGACATATATCCTGGCCTTGAGGACTACCCCAGTGATAAGACCGAAAACTTTGTATCCGTAATTCGGCCGGGACAGCAGCAGAGCTCGTTTCAGTTCTCCGACTTCGATCCTCCGGAACGGGAGAACCTCGTCATCTACGAGTTGCTCCTCCGCGACTTCGTGAAGAAAAGCACGTTTAGCGTTCTCACGGATACGCTCGACTACCTTGACCGGTTAGGGGTGAATGCGGTAGAGCTCATGCCGGTGTCCAATTTTGGCGGGAATAACAGCTGGGGGTACAATCCGAACGCGCACCTCGCACCCGATAAATCGTATGGCCCGCCCGAGGACTTCAAGAAGTTCGTCGAGGAAGCCCACAGTCGCGGCATCGCTGTGATTATGGATGTGGTGTATAACCACATCACCGATCAGTCTCCGCTCGTCCAGCTCTACAGTAGCCTGGACGAAAATCCGTTCATCATCAGCTCGGACCGTGACCGCAACTTCTGTGATGACTTCTTTCGGGAGCTGGATCAGGGAAGTCCGTTTATCCAGAAGTACATTGATCGCGCCAATCGGTACTGGATTGAAGAATTCAACGTCGATGGCTTCCGGTTTGACCTGGCGAAGTGTGTTGCGGATGACGGAATAAACATCAATGATTCCGGTCATTCCGAGGCTGTGACGGAAGGGTGGAAGCGGGTATCGGATTACGTCTGGGACGAGGTGGACGCTGATACCTACATGATTCTCGAGTTCTTCGGGGATCCCAGCGTCGAGAATGAGCTAGGGGGATACCGGGCCGACAATACGGGGGGAATGATGACCTGGCACAACATGAATCGCCCGTACAGCGAGGCCGACATGGGATACGTCGGCGGTACGAGCGGCTTCGGGTCCGGACTGTTGGACACCTACTTTGGCACCCGCTCTGGATACGATCAGCCCAGCTTCATTGCGTACATGGAGAGCCACGATGAACAGTGGCTCATGCGCCGTAAGAAAGAATTTGGTCGATCCGACAGCACGTACACGACAAAGGAACTCGACACTGCGCTCAATCGGCAGAAACTCGTGGGGGCCTTTTACTTCACGGTGCCAGGGCCCCGTATGATGTGGCAGTTTGGGGAGCTGGGGTACGGGTGGAATGATGACGAGTGTTTGAGAGACGGGGGAGGAGAGGATGGACCCTGTTCAACTGCACCCGGTCGTACCTCGCCGAAGCCCATTCGATGGGAGTATCGGGATCCGGATCAGAGTCCGGGCCGCGTGAAGCTCTACAAGACGTGGTCTTCGCTTATCAACCTCCGAAACCAGACCGACGTCTTCACCTCTCTCCAGACCGACGTGAGCATGAAGGTCAGCGATGGAGATGTCGGGCGCCGTCTTGTGCTTCAGCACGATAGCATGGACGCTGTTGTGATTGGAAACTTTGGAATTGATCGCACCTCGGTCAGTGCCAACTTTTCGTCGGCCGGTACCTGGTACGATTACTTCACGGGGACGGCGGTCGAGATCAATGATGATGAGACGGACACGCCGATCCCGCTTGCCCCTGGTGAGTTTCATGTGTTCACGAGTAAGGACATCGAATCCCCAGAAGCAGGGCTCGTCCCTTATTCGAGCGCTGCCCCGCCGCCAGACAAGCCCTCTACCGTCGAAACGGAGGTTGGCACGGAGGAAATCACCGTCTCTTGGTCTGCCAGCTCGTCGAGCGACCTGACGGGCTATGCGCTTTATCGGGGTCAAACATCAGACTTCGACACAACAGGGGCGCGAATTGCCCGCGTTGGCTCGGGAACCACCAGTTACACCGACACTGAGGTGTCGTCTGGACAAGCGTACTACTACCAGCTCGTGGCGCTCGATGCAGATGGGGCCCGCAGTGATCTTACGCAGCCCGTGAGGGGCCTCCTCTATCCGGAAACGGTGAGTGTCGACGTCACCCGTTCCTTCGGGCAGGGAGAGCGAAAGCAGGATTATCGGCTCGTGGCGCTTCCCGGTCAAGTGAATCGCTCTATTGCGGAAACCCTTTCCGGCGAGTCTGGGGAGGCCTGGCAGGCTTATTGGGACAATGGAGCAGAATCGGATTTCTTCGTTCAGTTTGACGGATCGTCTACGTTCCAGCTCGAACCCGGTCGTGGATTCTGGCTGATCAGCGACTCAAGTTGGTCGGTGCAGACGCAGGTTTCGACTGTGCCGCTATCGGAGCAAAACACCACGACCATTGATGTCCACGACGGCTGGAATATTATTTCCAATCCCTTCGACCGCGGTGTGCCGTGGAGCGACGTGGTCAGTGAAAGTGGGGGAGGGCTGCAGCCGCTTTGGACGTTTGATGGGAGTTTTTCGCAGGTGTCGACCTTTGCGTCTGCGCGCACCGGCAAGGCGTTCTATTTCCTGAACGATCAGGGGCTCGATCAGCTTACCGTCCCATATTCAGCCACAACCTCGTCCACCAAGAAGACAGAGAAGCGCTCGGACGTGTCTCCCCTCACGCTTGAAGTTCAGCAAGGGGACGCCGAATCGACTGTGCAGGTGGGATGGAGTGAGAACGCCAAAGAGGGGCTTGATGCGTTCGACTGGGTTGCCCCTCCCAGTCGCTTTTCCGCGCTGAGTCTCCGTACGCGGGCCGAGCAGGTCCAGGCGAGCCGGCAGCAATCCCTGGCACGCAGCGTTCGACCTCGCAATGATCGTGGGCAGAGCTTTCCACTTACCTTGCAGGCCGAAACAACGGACCCGGTCCAACTCCGCGCAAAGAACCCGGCGGTTTTTGCCAATCAGGAACTCCGACTCGTGAACGAGAAGACGGGGACGAGCCACGATCTCCACAAGGAACCCTCTCGGGAGATCCAGCCGTCCTCTGAGACGACCACGTTTACGCTTCTGGTTGGTACGAAGAGCTACGTAGAGAGCAAAGAGGAGGCCCTGTCGGCGTCTGAGTTACAGTTACGTCCGGGGTATCCGAATCCCTTTCGACAGAATACGACGCTCTCGTACACGTTGCCGGAAGACGGTACTGTTAAGCTCGAAGTCTTCGACGTGCTCGGGCGTCGCGTTCGGGTCCTCGTCGACGAGCGGAAAGAAGCCGGTACCTACGAAGCAACGTGGAATGGGGGCAATGACGCCGGAAGTACCGTGTCGAGTGGCGTGTATCTGGGTCGGTTAACCTTCGACGGGAAGACGATAACCCAGAAGATGGTGCTCGTCAAGTAAATTCCAGGATCACGCCTTCCACACTTCGCACGTACTAATCGATTGTGGGAACAAGGGGCTAGGCTTTCACCCACTGCAATTTCTCAACTGTTGATACCCATTTATGTCTGAGTCACGCCCAACCACGTTCCGCTTTCGCCAGACCTACCGCTTGCTTGGCGGACTACTCCTGATGCTGGCGCTTACCGTAGCGGGATGTGGGTTCCTTGGAGGTGAAGACGACGATGGAGGCGATAAGTATCCCGAACCGCCGGGACGCCCAGATGCTGAGGTTATGGAGATTGCTAACTTCGAGGGGGCGCCCATGGATGCGGTCTCTGTTCCCCATGAAACCACTTTTTCTTAGTGAAGTGGGCATGAGCGTCAAAGCCAAGTAGCCAGAACCTACAAGGGACACTGTTGGAAGACGCGATGGTCGCCGCAGATAGTGGTTGGGTTGTTTCCGTTATTGCAAAATAACTTATACAAAACAGACTAACGGTCCAAAAACACAGTTACTATCAATCTGCCCTTCACTCCGCACGGAAGCAGGGAAGGGATATCGGGTTTTGAAATAGAGGTCCAGCCCTGCGCACCCGTCAACCGGTGGAGGGAGAGCCGGTAGAGGACTGGCGGGGATAGAACGCTTCCTGTGCGGCGTTGCGAAGCCGTTCGTATTCCGGCCAGTCTTGCCGTCGGCAGATCTGAGTGCTCCATCCGACGGAAACCTCTGTGTACTCGGGGCCGACCCGTACGTTATGGAGCGGATGCCAGGTTGGAGATCGGTCAAGCAGTACGTCTTGCACACTTTGGATCGCTATCTGACTGGATCGAAGATGCAACTCGGCGGCGGTGCTCGATAGACGAAAGTGTGTCCACAGAGAAGCGATGACGAGGGCAGTAGGGAAACCCCAGACGAGATAGCCCCAGATGGGCTGTCCCTGAAGGGCGGCCGCCGTGGCGCCGATCATGAGCGGAGTCGTACATGCCCCAATCGGCCGAACGAGAGCCTCCGTGTAGACGAAACCCCTTGGGCGTCCGTCAGGATGATTTCGGCTCTTAAATACCGTTTGCACGAAAATCGGGGCTCCTATAAAAGGACGTCCGCAGTTACTCCGAACAAGGACGGGGGGGCCGCTACTTTGAGACTCTCGACGATCCCAAAAGAGTAGGGACAACCTGACTCCGGTTGTCCCTACCTTCTGGAGACCCCTCTATGTTGCCGCAATTGCTTACGTAGCGACGGACCCATCGCCTGCCTCGCTCGTCAAGACAGCTGGTTCGTCGGCGGCGTCAGGAGCGTTCCAGGCGTACCCATAGTGTGTAGGCGGATCGAAGTTCTCCTTGATTGCTCGCGGAGAAATCCAACGCTGCAGGTTGAAGGCTGACCCGGCCTTGTCGTTGGTTCCCGATCGGCGTGCGCCCCCGAAGGGTTGCTGGCCCACGACGGCACCAGTGGGCTTGTCGTTGACGTAAAAGTTGCCAGCAGCCTGCTCTAAAACGTCGCTGGCCAGCTTGATGGCCGCTCGATCCGAGGCGAAGATCGAACCGGTGAGGCCGTAGGGGGACGTGTCGTCCACGAGCGTCAGAGTCGACGCGTACTCCTCGTCTGGATACACGTAGACCGTTGTGACCGGACCGAAGATTTCTTCGCACATCGACTTCTGCTTCGGGTCGTGTGCGCGGATCAGTGTCGGCTCGATAAAGTAGCCGGTCGATTTGTCGTACTCACCGCCGTATACGATCTCGGCGTCTTCGTCTTCACGGGCGTGTTCGATGTAGCTCACGATCTTGTCGAAGGCTCGCTCGTCGATGACAGCGTTGACGTAGTTGGTGAAGTCCTCCGGGGGGCCCACGCTTACCTCGTCGAGTTGACGTCCGACTTTGTCCTGAACCTCCGGCCAAAGCGACTCCGGGATGTAGAGGCGGGAGGAAGCTGAGCACTTCTGTCCCTGATACTCATAGGCTCCGCGGACGATGGCCGCAGAGAGCTGGTCGACGTTTGCGGAGGGGTGGGCGACAATGAAGTCCTTGCCGCCGGTTTCGCCCACGATGGTTGGATAGGTGTTGTACTGATCCAGATTTTCGCCGATGCTGGACCAGAGGTGATTGAACGTCTGCTGTGAGCCAGTGAAGTGGAGGCCGGCAAAGTGCTCAGACTCCAGTGCGGGCTCGCCCACGGCGGCGCCGTCATCGGCCGGCAGCATGTTAATCACACCGGGGGGGAGGCCGGCCTCTTCGAGAATCTTATAGGTAAAGTAGGCCGAGTAGATCGATCGAGAGGCGGGCTTCCACAGTACCGTGTTCCCCATGAGGGCCGGAGCGGTTGGGAGGTTGGCCTGGATTGCAGTAAAATTGAAGGGGGTCACCGCCAAGACGAATCCTTCCAGCGGTCGATACTGCATCTTATTCCATATACCACGCGAATCGTTGGGCTGCTCGCGATAGATTTTCTCCGCAAAGTGGACGTTGAACCGAAGGAAATCGATAAGCTCGCAGGCCGCGTCAATTTCGGCCTGGTGGATGCTTTTGCCTTGCCCCAGCATCGTCGCGGCGTTAATCGTGTCGCGATACGGGCCGGCCAGAAGATCGGCGGCGCGGAGGAAAACAGCTGCCCGATCTGAAAAGTCCATCGCAGCCCACTCGGCCTTCGCCTCCATGGCTGCGTCGATGGCCTCATCGACCTCCTCAGCACCCGATTGGTGGACGCGACCGAGAGTGTGCTGATGGTCATGCGGGGGGGCAACCCGGCTGGTGGTTCCGGTGTGGACAGCCTCTCCGTTGATGAAGGCGGGGATTTCTACCGTTTCATTCCGCATCTCCTGGAGGCGCTTCTTTACGGCTCGACGCTCTTCGGAGCCCGGCGCATAGTCCAGGACGGGTTCATTTTCCGGCTCGGGGGTGCTCGCGTAGGCGTTGTTCATAATCTGTGGAGCTTGCGTCTGGGAGCGATTCGGAGGGAATGGGTTTCGAATGTTACGATACGGTTGGGGTGAGATTCTTGTTCGGAATCGCTTCCAATTCACTTTGCGTCAATACCGCGCCGCGAGTTCAAAGCGCAACTCCGTAGGGATTGGCTCGTTGAGATGATCATCGTTCGAATCCGGCACGAATCAGCCCTGGCTGTGTCCTCCCGTTTTGAGTATGTGATGGCGCTTCGATACCTCCGTGGAGCCGAAGGGGGGTCGGAGGGACGAAGCTTTCTTCGATTTATTACCTACGTAGCAATCGGAGGCGTTGCGCTCGGGGTCGCCGCCTTATTGCTATCTTTGGCAATCGTACGGGGCTTTAGTGAGGAGATCACGGAAAAGATCACGGGTTTTGGGGCCCACATTCAGGTTCAAAGCTACTTCCACGATGAGCCGCTCCCGCACGCGTCGAAGCTACAGGCCTCGCTTTCCTCTACCCCCGGCGTGACGGAGGCTGTTTCTCGGGTTGAGAAAATCGTTCTTCTCCGTCAATCAGAACGCTCTATCGATGGCGTGCGGCTTATCGGAACCGATCAAGCCCCCGATTATCTGCGACGGCACGCCAAGCAGGGAGGATTTCAGTTGAAAGATGTTGACACGTCGCAACCGGCGTTGGTGGTAGGAGCGGGGCTCGCCGATCGGTTGGGGTTGGAGGTGGGGCAGACGGTCACGGCGTTCTCGCTTCGAAACCAGGGAGAACGCGGATCGGGGTTCCAGTTGCAACGCCCTCGCGTGAAGCAATTCATAGTGACCGGCACGTTTGAAACGTCTCTTGCCTACATCGACGACAACTTCGTCTTCACCGATTTGTCGACGGCACGCCAGCTTGTAGGCTTTTCTGCCGGTACTGTGACCCGATTTGACGTGGAAGTCCGGGATGTATCGACTGTCGACTCTGTGGCGGCGTCGATCGAACGTCGCCTCGACTTCCCGGCCACGGCCCAGACCATTCAGGAGTTACAGCCGTACACCTCGCTGTTCGCCTGGGTCGACCTGCAGCAGAGCATCATCCCACTCGTCATTGGTGTGATTGTGTTGGTGGGGGCCTTCAACATCATTGGGGCACTCCTCATGATGATCCTTGAAAAGACCCGCGAGATTGGGGTGTTGCAGAGCCTGGGAACCTCGCAACGCACACTCAAGCGCCTGTTTTTGACACTGGGGCTCCTTATAGGAGCAGTTGGCACGACGATTGGCGCCGGGTTGGCGCTCACGCTCGGTTACATTCAACAACGATTTGAGCTGATTCCTCTTCCTGCCGAGGCGTACTATATGACGACAGCGCCGATTGAACTGAATCCCCTCGATTACGTACTCGTGAGTGTTCTCACGTTGGCTCTTTGTGGACTTGCGGCCTACATTCCGGCGCGAGTCGCAGCCCGCGTCGAGCCTGTTCAGGCCATTCGATTCCAGTAGTCCGAAGATTTCCTCTGTCGGCTCTATCTTTTTTCTTCTCGATGACCCGATTCTGTTATGAGTAGCGACGCCCTTCCCTCTCCCGAGGTTGGGGAGCCTGCCCCTGAGTTCGAGCTCTTTACCAACGACAACGAACCGTGGAAGCTGTCGGAGCACCTTGATTCGCCTGTGGTCCTTTTGTTCTTTCCCGGGGCGTTCACGAGTGTCTGCACCACCGAACTGAACACAGTCAACAATGACATCGATCGCTTTGGAGATGCGGACATCGTTGGGATCTCGACCGACTCGCCATTTGTGCTAGAAGAGTTTCGTTCTGTCCATGAGTTTTCGTTTCCACTGCTCAGTGATCACAACGCCAAGGTGAGTGAGATGTACGGGGCGAAGTACCAGGCCAATTTTACACCAATGAACCTCGATCGGATTTCAAGACGAGCTGCTTTTGTGATTGATCAAGAAGGAACCATTTGTTACAAAGAGGTCCTCGAGAATGCCGGAAACCAGCCGGACTTTGACGCCATCGCAGATACGCTCTCTGACCTTGACTCGTCATCCTGACGCCAGTCGACTCTACTGGTGGAAAGGAAGATAGTGAAATTAGCAGAGACTAGAGTTTTGATTTCCGTTATTGCATATAGATCTAATAGGTAAAAGTCTCATGGAGGCAGCCTATCTGCAGTTTGCCCCAGAGTATCTTGCTGTCGAACGCAATCTTGCGACGGTCGGCGAGCTTCTGGACGGTGTCGATGCTGACCTTGTCGTCCTTCCGGAGTTATTTACGTCCGGGTACTTCTTTCAGTCGGCGCAGGATCTTCGAGAGGTTGCAGAGCCGATCCCGGACGGGCGATCCACGCGGCAACTGCAAGAGTGGGCGGGGGGGACCGGAACCACGCTCGTGGCTGGGTTGGCAGAACGGGAGGGAGACGATGTCTTTAACAGTGCGGTTCTCGTTCGTCCCGATGGGAGCACGGAAACGTACCGAAAAGTCCATCTCTTTTACGAGGAGACGTCGCTCTTTGCCCGGGGTGACCTTGGGTTTCCAGTGTTCGATGTAACGACCCGGGAGGGAATGTCCTACCAGTTGGGCGTAATGGTGTGCTTCGACTGGTACTTCCCAGAGGCAGCCCGCAGCCTTGCCCTGAATGGGGCAGATGTGATTGCACACCCTTCAAACCTCGTGTTGCCGCACTGTCCGGATTCAATGCCTATTCGGGCACGGGAGAATCACGTCTTCACGATTACAGCAAACCGGTACGGGACCGAAGCCAAAGGAAACGAGGAACTAACGTTCATCGGCATGAGCGAAATCTGCGATCCGCAAGGGGAAATTCTCAGACGGGCCGATCGGACGGGCGATGAGGTGGGAATTGTGTCGTTTAACCCCACCGATGCTCGGGACCGCAACATCAATGAAATGAATGATGTCCTCGGTGACCGAAGGCCGGAGACCTATGTCACAGCTTAGGTAAGTACAACTATACCTCTGAGAATCAAAGGTATTTTGCCTCTTCTTGAGCGTATTCACTTAGTGCCTTGTGAATTCGCTCTTCTGGATTGGGATGAAGATCGGGTTCAAAGTCACGGCCCGTGACGGTCTCGTACAGCTCGATGTACCGTTCGGCGACTCTGGCCCGAAAGGCTTCCGGAAGATCTGGCATCTCCTCGCCCTCCCGGCCCTGAAATCCGTGGTCCATGAGCCATTCCCGGACGAATTCTTTGGAGAGCTGCTCCTGGGGAATGCCTCTTTCGAGACGTTCTTCGTAACCGTCTCTGTAGTAGTATCGGGAGGAGTCGGGTGTATGTACCTCGTCGATGAGGACGTAGTCGCCCTCCGGCGTGCGTCCGAACTCGTATTTGGTGTCCACGAGAATGAGGCCGTGCTCTTTCGCTAGTTCCGTGCCGCGCTCGAAGAGAGCGAGAGACCAGTCGCGCAACTGGTCGAACGTGCTGACGTCGAGATCGGTAGCTGCGATAGCCTCTTCACGCGTGATGTCCTCATCGTGTCCCTCTTCGGCCTTCGTTGCCGGCGTCAAAATGGGCTTGGGCAACGCCTCACTTTGGCGAAGGCCGTCCGGAAGCGACTGGCCGCAGAGTGAGCGCGCGCCGTCTCGATACTCCCGCCAGGCATGGCCGGCTAGATATCCCCGCACGACGAACTCGACGGGAATCGGCGTACAGGCCTTCGCGACCGTCACGTTGGGATCGGGGACATCAATCACGTGGTTGGGCACGAGGTCCTCAGTGGCGTCGAAGAAGTAGGCGGCCGTCTGGTTGAGGACCTGCCCCTTGAACGGAATGGTCTGGGGAAGGACGTGATCGAACGCCGAAATGCGATCAGACGTGACCAGGATGAGTGTCTCGTCCTGCTCGTACGTATCTCGAACTTTTCCCTGATACCGCGAGCCGAGATCCTCGTAGTGTGTTGCGGGGAGAGTATGTTCAAGGTGCTGCGTAAGAAGCTGTCGGTCCATAGGGAGAGGGGAATCGGTGTCGTGCCGGGTTTGGATGAGCCGGGAGGGGGGTACGAATCAGTCAGTGGTTACTGAATAAACTCGGGCTGGCTGGATTTTCGGATCTGGAGCTCCGGCGTCACGACTTCGGAGACAGGCTCGTCGGAGCCGGTATTGTTGAGTCGATTCATAAGGACATCGGTCGCTTTCTCGCCAACATAATGCATGTTCTGGGCGACGCTCGTAAGGCCGATGAAGCGACTCACTTTGATGTCGTCGTAACCCACGAGGCTGTAATCGTCGGGCACCTCTTGGCCAGACTCTCGGATGGCCTGCCAGGCGCCAATGGCCTGAACGTCGCTGCTGGCAAAGACGGCCGTCACGGGCTCGTCTAAGGATAGAAGGTCATTCATGGCCTCGTAGCCAGACTCTTCACTAAACCCATCGTGTTTGCGGGTTTCACCGTGCGCGACGAGTTCTTCGTCGAAGTCGAGCCCAGCGTCCTCCAGCGCCTGTTTGTAGCCATTCACCCGGGCATCCCGAAGCCGGTTGCTGTGCGGCGTGGTGATCATGCCGATTTGGGTGTGACCTTTTTCGAGGAGGTGGTTTATGGCCTGTTTGACGCCCGGTTCTTCTTCCCAGTAGAATGAATCAAGTGGCGGCCATCGGCTCCCAATGAGAATGACGGGGGCGCCGAGGGACACCAACTCCTCGCCGGTATCCTCGTCAATTGGAAGCCCAGCTACAATGATACCGTCCATGGCCCCCCGTTCAAGGAAGTTGAAGAGCGTTTTCCGGGGCGCCTCCCAGTCGAGATCACAAAGTAGGAGGTCGATGTCGGCGTCGTCAAGACGATCGCGTACGCCCTTCAGAAGCTCGTTGTGGAAGGGGGTCGTGAAGGTTGGGACGGCGACGGCAATGGTTCGCGTTGCGCGTTTCGCGAGCGACTTTGCCGTTCGGTTTGGACGAAACTGGAGCTCTTGTACAGCGCCCATCACTCGCTCACGTGTGGCATCCGAGACGTCCTGAGAGTTATTGAGCACGCGGGAGACGGTGGAGATGGCCACACCCGCATGCTCCGCAACGTCATATATGGTCGTTTTTTCCTGTTCGTCGTCAGGCATGGGAAGCAAAGGTGATATCGAGAGTCAGGGTGCGGTTGTGATCGAAGGAGGAGGCCTGGATCTAGGAGTCGATAAGGTCGTCTACGTCAAGATCCTGAGCGGTGGACTCTTCTCGAAGAGCGTCGAAAAAGACCTGGTCTGGGACAGTCGATTCACGATCATGAACGGCTCGAAGCGCTTCCGTGACTCGGCCCTTTGCTTGCTGAAGAGCCGGTTCAATTGAGGTTCCCCGCTGCATCATCTGCAAAAGGGGAAGGAGAAGCCCGCTGGATGCCCCGTGCAGGTCGTCGAGTCCACTGAGAAAGGGGGCCTCGAATAGAGCAATATCCTCACCGTCGTAGTATAAGTCAACCGAAAAATCGGGAGGGTCGCCATCGGTATCGTAAAAGTGAGCGGGAAGCTGTCCACAGCGAAGAAGTACCCGTTGTGCGCCGCGCTGGGCAATGCGCTGGACGGCAACTTGCGCGTCGTCGAGACTGGGAATCTCCATGCCGGCCACAAGTGAGGCGTCGGTTTTTCGAATGGCGACGAGATCGGGTTCGTCCAGGTGCTCCATGAGGGCATCAAGTCCTCGCTGGCCGAGCACGTCCTCACCGCTGGGCCCGCTCAGGGTAAGGTCGAGAATGACTGGACCGTCGAGCTGATCTAGATGGTCAAAGGTGGTCTCGACCGTGGGGGCGTCGCCGATAATTCCTATTTTTGCAGCGGTCGGCGATTCGGTTTCTGACAGGTGTTCGAACTGTGCAGAGACGGTATCGGTAGGAACATTGAGAACGTCGGTTACAACGCCCCGACCAGCTACTACGTGGGCGGTGCACACTGAGTGAGCAGCACCGCTCAGGGCCTGAGTGGTCAATAGATCGGCTTTCAGGCCACGAGACAAACCGGGATAAAGAGCACCGACGACGATAGGGCGAAAACTCATGAGGGAGGTTCTTTTCGAAATCTCGAACGTTTATGTGACAGCCTCGACAAGACACGTACATGGGTTGATTCCCGAAACGTTTTCACGTCAATAAGCTCAAATGATCGACAAAGGCTGTTATTCTTTTCTCAACACTTATTTCACGAATCGGTTCTGCTGAAATCGGTGCCGTTATTGTAATGTAATTTGAAAAGTGACAAGAAACGACAATGGAGGAAAGGTGTCTCAATTTTCCGTATTGGAAACAAGAATTTGCACCTTCTCATTCGGGCGGAGAAGAGAAATTTGGTTTCTCCGTAGTCTGATCGACGTGCCGGGTTCGGGTTCGTTTTTCTGCCCTGCTCTACTGGCAGATCTCACTCATGGCCACACTGTCTGTCCGCCGACTTACGAGTACACGCATCCCCACCGTAGACGGGGAATTTACTTTGTCGCTGTACGAAAACAGTGACGACGACAAGGATCACCTTGCGCTCATTTACGGAGACGTGGAAGGGAAGGACGACGTCCTCGTTCGCGTTCATTCGGAGTGCTTCACGGGTGACGTCCTCGGTTCACTACGTTGTGACTGTGGGGAACAGTTGAATGCGTCGATGCGCCGAATTGCGTCGGAAGGAGCTGGTGTATTGCTCTATCTTCGACAAGAAGGACGGGGGATTGGTCTACTGAGCAAGCTCAAGGCTTATGACTTGCAGGATGAGGGATACGACACTGTTGAAGCCAACTTGATACTGGGGCATGGCGCCGATGAGCGCGATTACTCGATCGGAGCACGCATTCTCCAGGATCTTGAGATCTCTTCCATCCGGCTTCTCACGAATAACCCTGAAAAAATCGAGAGCCTTGAAGAGCACGGCATAACCGTTGAAGAACGGGTGCCCCTTGAGCCCCACCTGAATCAGCACAATACCGATTATTTGCAAACCAAGGTTGAACGGATGCGTCATCTGTTAGACCTTGGTCCACTGACAGGGGGGGAGCGTGAAAACCCACATAGTACCGGTGTGAGTGCACTCCGCCAGCGGGCCGCTGCATTCTTTGATCGAGAAGGCCGCCCATTTGTCACACTGACCTTTGCACAGAGCCTTGATGGCTCGATTGCAGCAGAAGAGGGAACTCCTCTTGCCATAAGTGGCGCTGAATCGCTTCAATTTACCCATCGACTTCGGGCGGCGCATGATGCTATTCTCGTGGGAATTGGAACCGTCTTGTCCGACGATCCTCGTCTCAATGTTCGTCACTCCGAGGGCGGACACCCTCAACCCATCATTCTCGACACCCAGCTTCGCATCCCGCTCGACGCTCAAATTCTTTCCTGCGAGGGGCCAACGCCCCTGATCGCTACCAACGAGGCGGCCCCGGATGATCGGAAGGCAGCGCTTGAGGAGAAGGGGGCAACGGTGATTCGTCTTTCCTGCGATCGGGAGGGCATTTGTCTTGATTTGCTCCTGGAAGCACTAGGGGATCGGGGAATCGAGAGCGTTATGGTTGAGGGAGGAGCGGAAATCATCACGAACTTTTTGAAAAACCGGCTCGTAAACCACCTCATTTTGACGATTGCCCCGACCTTCATTGGGGGAAAATCTGCGCTCAAGAACCTGCACGATTCCGGAACGGACGACCTGACATTTCCTCGACTGCAGAACATTCAATACCGTTGGCTCGGGGACGATCTGATTCTTGAAGGAGATCCCAGCTGGTCGGATTAGACCGTCCTACGTGCAGATTGGATAGACCGTTTATGAGATCATCTATTCGGCGCGTCGTTTCGTTTTCCGCGCCTCGGGAAGTAGAGATCGTCGAAGAACCGCTGCGCTTGCCTGGGCCGGAAGAAGTACGGGTTCGAACGACGTTGTCGGCGATCAGTCCAGGCACCGAACGGTTGATCTATCGCGGGAACGTCCCGGATGATCTTCCTGCGGATCCGAGCATTGACGCTCTATCCGGGGGGCTTTCGTATCCAATTCGGTATGGGTACGCCGCCGTCGGAGAGGTCGAGGTTGTGGGGGAGTCTGTGGACAAAGGGTGGTTGGGGCAGCGCGTTTTTTCGTTTCAGCCCCACGCCTCTCATTTTCTGGCTTCACCTGATGATCTCATCCCGTTGCCGTCGTCCGTACGGGAGGAGGACGCCGTTCTGATTCCCAATGTCGAAACGGCGGTCAATTTTCTGATGGACGGGCGGCCGGTGGTCGGGGAACAGGTTGTCGTCTTCGGACAGGGTGTCGTAGGCCTTCTCACGACGGCACTCCTGTCACGCTTTCCCATCGATCGTCTTTTTGCTGTCGAGCCAAGTGGAGACCGTCGTTCACAGTCCGAAGAGTGGGGGGCAAATCTCAGTTTCGACCCACAGAATGGTATCGATGATCTCAAAAAGGCGTTGGGAATAACATCTGCTGATGCTCAGGAAGCCGACGGGGCCGGATATGAAGGGGCCGATCTGGTGTTCGAGTTATCCGGGAGCTTGTCCGCATTGAATGATGCAATAGATGTTACCGGATTTGACAGCCGGATTATCGTAGGGTCCTGGTATGGGGATAAAGAGACGGATATCGACCTTGGAGGCCGGTTTCACCGTTCCCGTGCAGAGGTTCGATCCAGTCAGGTCAGCAGTATTGATCCCCAGTTTCGTGGTCGGTGGACCAAAGAGCGTCGGATGCGAACGGTTCTGGATCTAATGAAAGAGCTGCAGCCTGGAGCATTGGTGGACTATGTCTTCCCACAGCGCAAGGCTGAGGTAACCTACCAGAAGCTGGACAGCGAGGGGAGCGAGATGCTGCAACCGGTATTCCGTTACGAGTAACCTCCGTTATTGCAAAGTACCAATAACTGATGTATAAACTTCAGGTAGGAAGGTCCTTCGTTGCTCAACATTACCTAACCGTCCCTAATAGTGGCTCGGAAAATGAGTGGCATTCCCATCACTTTGAACTTGAGGTGGTTTTGAAGGGAGAGAGCTTAAATGAGCACGGATATCTGATCGACATTGTGGCAGTAGAGGAGGCTCTCGATGATCTCGTTGACCGCTACCGGGACGCTACGCTAAATGATCTTCCGGAGTTTGCTGGTCTAAACCCTAGCATTGAGCACTTCTCTCGGATCTGTTGTAATGCCCTACAGAATCGTTTGCCAACCGGGTCTCTCGATGAACTGACCGTCCGTATCTGGGAGGATGACACTGCTTGGGCCTCCTATACGGCGTAGTTCCTTTATTCTCCGTCTTGTCGCGAACGCAATTCTCTTGTTGTGCCTGAACCGGACTCGTACACCTATCCCCGGTATCTCAGCGCCAAGCGTTCTGTTGATGAGCGAGCGCTGAACCGACGGGTGTGGACCCGTTTTGTCCAGTTGGCTGCCAGACGAGAATCACCTCTTCGAATTCTGGAAGTGGGAGGCGGGATAGGTGCGACACTGGAGCGGATCGTTAAGGCGCTGGACGATCGAGACGTAGGAATCGTCGAATACACGCTCGTTGATGTGAACCCCGACAACGTTGGTGCAGCACGAGAGCGGCTGGGCCCATTGACCACTGAGCGTACCCGGGAGGGAGGCTCCCAAGAGGTCTCTATTCAATTCGAAACGACTGATCTTTTCGACTTTGCGGCGAACGCGGAAGAAGGACGCTATGATGTGATCGTTGGGCAAGCGATTCTCGATTTGCTATCCGTACCGGCGGCTCTCCGCGCGTTACGACCGCTCCTCGCCAAAGACGGACTCTGGTACCTGCCAATCCATTTCGACGGCGTGACCGCTTTCGAACCTCCGCTCGACTCGAAGCTGGACGCGCAAATCGAGCGCCTGTACCACCAGAGTATGGCGGCAAAGGAGCCGGAGGGCCACGATGGTGCGCATACTGGCCGTCGTCTTCTAACGCGTCTTCGGATGGAGGGAGCCAATCTGCTGGAGGCTGGATCGTCGGACTGGGTCGTATTCGCCGGGAAGGATGGATACCCGGAAGATGAAGCGTATTTTCTCCACCACGTCCTGCATTTCGTCGAGGATGAACTCACAGACCACCCCGCTCTCGATTCGGGTGCTTTCGCCGAATGGATTGAGGAGCGTCGTCGTCAAATTGAAGCTGGCGAACTGATCTATGTTGCGCACCAATTGGATGTGTTGGCTCTACAACCAGGAGGGAGGCTGTGAATTTTCCATCTTGGGTCCGCTATCCGTCGTAGTCCGGAGCGTCGTCCACGTAGTAGGATGAGGACTTGCCGGGCTGGGCGTGGAGATACGTTTTCGTCGTCTCGATGCTTTCATGCCCGAGCGTCTCGCGAACCAGCTCCAAATCAGCACCTTTCTGTAGGGCGTGCGACGCGTGCGCGTGACGAAACCAGTGCGGCGAGACCTGGGAAACCATGATGGGCTCTCCGTCCGCGTCCCGTTTGACGACGCCATCATCACGCGTCTTCTTTTTGAGCTTGACGCCCGCCCGGGTCGCGGCTTTCTTCACAATCCGCCAAATTTGGGTCCGCGAGAGACAGCCTCCTTTTTGAGATCGAAAAACGGGATCATCGGGCGCCCCAAAACCGTCTTCTTGTTCTTCTTCGTGGAGTCGTACGATGAGACTCCAGACCTTACTGTACAAGGAAACGGCTCTCGTTTTGTCTCCCTTGCCGAAAAAAGTAACTTGGCCACCGGGGCGACCGTCAGGCCCTTCCAGATCCGGGCGATCCTTCAGGTCTTGCCATCGCAGGTCCAAGACGTCAGACACGCGTCCACCAGAGGCATAGAAGAGTCGGAGAAGGACGTGATTCCGAAGATCCTTCTCGTCACGAAGGATTGCCCATAGGTCCGCCTCGGAGAGAATCCGGTCGGCGCGGTTATTTCGAGCCTGCGGTGTCGACAACGCTGCTCCGACATTGTGTGCGAAGTACCGAAGTTCTGTCCCAAACGTAAAAATACTCTTAACGGCTGAAAGCTTCCGTTTCTGGGTCGACTTGGCGTATCCTTGATCGTCCAGATGCTCGCGGTAGGCCTGGAGGTGGCCTAGGGTTACGTACCGGAGCGGAAGATCGACGAAGTCGACGAATTGCTCGAGATCCCTTGCATACTCGTCCTGCGTTCCTGGGCTCTTTTCTGCGAGCCAGCGGCGGACGAGGGTCTGATCGGAGTCAATCGAACCCGCATCGTTTTCGGGCGCATTGAACGGAAGCTGTTCCGTATCTCGACGAGTGACTTCGCTCTGCATGCGATCGGTCGTCGTGGAGAGGTCGGTGGATCCATCGACCTCAGCGTTCGTGATCGAGTGCTTCGACCCGGAATTGGATTGAGACATAAGAGGACGTCGTTTTGGGCAAATGGCCGCATGAACCGCACATCCGAGCCTGTAGGTCGCTCTAGCAGATCCATGTTAGAAACGAAACAAAACGTTTATTTTGTTTCGTCGTTTTTTGGCCGTTAGGCAGCATTCCATCGACGATCTCGTCGATAATTAATCCCACAGGCTCCGAAATTGTACGGTTGATTAGCCAAGGTCGAGATCGATGAAGTCAACGGCGCTTTCGCTGAGTCGGTTCTTTCGTTGATCGACCTCGGCAAGTCGTTCGAGTGTGGCCGTCGACTGGAGTCGGGCGTGCAGTTGGGCCTGCTGCATTGTCGCTCCCGCATCCATTGCAAGGCGCAGCCCCGTCCGGCGAATGGTCTCAACCGTGACATCACCGAGGTTCGCTCGTTTGCCCGTTCGGCGCACGACCTTATAGACTGCGTCGGGGGTCATGCGATTGCCACGGTTCCGGTTGCTGAGAGACCGCCAAAGCGCGCCCGTTTCGATGTCATACCGGGCTTGGACCTGTTCTATCGCCTCTACGACGGCCTCTGGGATCTTCACGTAGGCGCTGGACCAGGCGTCGCCCGCTGGCAAATCGATGACCCAGTGTCGCCCGAGCGGTCGAACGTGCTCGACGTCCATCGCTGCAACTTCAGCTCGGCGAAGCGTCGCATAGAGAATTGTAAGCAACAACCCGTGGTCCCGAACAGCTGCCTGTCCAGCGTCGCTCGTCGCCGCGATCAATGACTCCACTTCATCCTTGGACAGTACCGACGACGGTTGAGTACCCGTTTTGCTGTTTACGCCTGAAGCCGACCCCAATTCAATTTGGCAAGCTCGTGCCGGATTTCGCTCCATATGGCCTTGATCCATGAGCCAGTCGAAAAATCGTCGCAAGGCAGATAATCGCCGTCGCTGCGTCGACTCCGACAACCCATCAGACTGAAGCGACTGAACGTACGAGCGTACGTCATCTCTTGTGAGCCGTGAGAGACGCCCTGCCTCGTCGTCTCCAAGACGGCGGTCCAGGAAGTCGCTCAAATCAGTCCGGTAGGCACGTCGAGTGTGCTTTGCATCGATCTGATCAAGAAAACGGCCGAGTAGAGACATAGATCATTTTGATTCATGATAACACATTTTATAAATATTCAATAGCCAACTGAGTATCAAATATAGGATTGAGAATAAAAATTATCACGAATACAGAATCCTAACCGCCTGCATGTTTTGAACACATGCGGGCGGCAAGTTTGATGCGGGAGATTTATATCAGGCTTCAACTGCCTTCTTGGGCCGAAACGTTCGCCTCATAGCGGAACGTCGCGGCGATGCTCCTGCCACCTGGCATATTTTCCGGACGCAGTGCATGAACAGTTGCTCCGTTCAGATAGGCCGTGACCGCGGCGTAGTTGAGAAGATCCCCATCCCCCGGTTGCTGAGACTCGTGCACCTGTACGGTGTTAGTACTCGGGTCGAACCGCCCCCATCGATACTCTCCCACTGGGACAAAGAGCGTGTCCACCCGACTGTATGCACATCCGGGCAAGACTTCGTTGAAGTCGTCGGAGGCCATGTCCTCTTCCTGATAATAGAGCTGCTCGAATCGATCGACCTCTTTTTCTTCTGCCTCCATAAAGACAGGCTCCACGATCGTCCAGGCCTTCTCGTGAAGATCATCCACACTTACAGATTCCGGGTTGCCGGAGGCAATTTCATTTTCAATCAAGTGCGGATAACTGTTGACGTCCCGGTATAGAGGGAGATACTCAGAGACACCAGCAAGAACGAGGGGGACTTCCTCTCCTCCAATGTAGTCACTCACACTGTCATCCACTTTTCGGAGGAAACGTTTGAGTTCATCTTGGGGCTCCCCGCTCATGTCGTCGGCATCACCTCCCCCGTGACCGTGATGTGAGGCGTCCATACGGGACCCCCCATCGGCCTGAGCCGTGCGATTCTGGATGTGCATCTGTATTTGCTTCTCCGGATCCTCAAACTGCTGGATCGCCTCAACGATGTCGGCCGGAATTTCGGCGGCCTCGACCTCATTAATCGACTGGTGCGTGCCTTGGTAAAGCCGAACATCATTCTGGCTAAGTGCCAGCAAATAGAAGCGGTTGTTGGCGGCAATAAGCGGAAAAAGAGGCTTGAGATGAAACCGGTCTCCCACTATCGCCACTTCATCGAACGTCAGCGGGAGCCGATAGAGCTCCGTCGTGTCGGAGGTGATGAACAGAGCGAGGCCGTCACTGACATTTTTCCGCCAAAATCCGGGCCGGTCGAGCAATTGTCGGGCTTCGGCCAGAATGTCGTCGATTTTATCTTCCCGATAGTCTTGATCTCGCAATTGATTTCGGGCGTCACGCAGCAGGTTTTTTAGTCGAGTCGTGTTCTGCGACCAGTTTGACTCGTTCCGGTAGGTCGGCAGGTAGAGCGAGATGCAAACCTCGTCCTCAAGTTCTGCCAGACGGCGCAGTTCATCACGGTTGAAGAGATCCATAAAGCGTCGGAATCAGCTGGTTATTCGAATCGTCGATAAGTGTAAAGGGCGATGCTCAACCAATTCGGTCAAACATATGAAAAGTGTCCCCCACAGAGCTGAATTGACATCTAGTTTGGGGAGACATCCTCAAGTACAGCACGAACAGGGGCAGCATCCCCTCCTTGAATGCGTAAGGGAAGCGCCATCAAACGATACCGACCTGGCTCCACATCAGCTAGTCTTAGTCCTTCAAGATTGACAATGTCGTGTTGAATGAGGGTGTGATGCGCCGGAAGATCAGTACTGTCTAAGGGATCGACCGACGGAGCGTCCGTTCCGATAAGGACAGTATCCTTCTCGTCGAGTGCACGGATGGTTTCAGGCGCGACAGGCGTGATTGTGTCCGGCCATTCCTCAGTGGGGAGTGTGCTTGCATCCGTTTTGAACAACACCCGGGGCACTTCTATCGCAGAAACGTGCTCCGGCCGGATTTGAGATGCCCCCTCCACGTTGATCACTGCGGTCGGCCCCACAAACACCGACAGGTCGAGGGCATCCGTCGTGCCTCCCCCCTCCTGCACGTGGTACGGGGCATCGACGTGAGTTCCGGCATGGGCACTGAGGCGAAGAGCTCCCAGGTTGACCGTGCTTCCCTCTTCGAGCTGAGCCGTCCACGTCCACTGTACCTCCTGATCCCCGGGCCACACGGCAGTTGCGGGTGAAAGCGGCCGAGAAATGTCGATCAAAGCCATCGGTCAGGAGTGTTCTCGAGTGGGCATGTTTGGAGAGCGCACGGGACGATCGTGACGAGGGAGACGATCCCCAGACAGAGACGGCGGCGGAGGAGCGGGCTTCCAGTGCGGACCGCCCGGCGGTCCCCCTGATGAGTCGGAATCGTCGCTCCAGATAAAGTGCCAGAGCAACGTTCCCAGAATGACCGGACCGAAGGCCACGAAAAAACTCAGTACTTGATAGATCCAGTTCATAATATGCCCTATGACATGGTTCAAGAGCGGGACTGATCAAGAACGATCGATCGGAAACCGAACGTCCTTCACCGTTGCTTAATGTTCACGCTCAACAGGCTCAACGGTTTCGGAAATTTCCTGATCAAGGGCGTGAAAATGACGTACCCCTCCTTTCGATTTGGCGGGAGTGATTTGCATCTTACAAAACGCAAGATTTACGCCCCCACCTTCCGATCCGCTCCACACATGGAATACGACGCAATCATTATCGGTGCCGGGCACAATGGTTTGATCTCGGGTGCATATTTGGCGCAAGCCGGGTACCGCGTGGGTGTATTCGAGAAACGAGACATTGTCGGCGGTGCCGTATCCACCAAAGAACTGTTCCCGGGATATCAGGTCGATCTTGGCGGAAGTGCTCACATTTTGATTCGACAGACACCAGTCGTTCAGGAACTGGAGCTTGAAAACTATGGTCTTCAGTACATCGAACTCGACCCGATGTTCGTTTCGCCGTTTCCGGACGGGGACACGGTGTTTATGTACCGCGATCTTGACCGGACCGCCAATCATCTCGAGTCCCTGTTTCCAGGAGAGGGCGAGGCCTACCACAACTTTGTAACGGACTGGCGCGGATTCGCCCGTACGATGCGCGATGTGTTTTTGGCCACCCCTTCTCCCTTGCAAATCGGCAAGCGGATGCTTTTTGGGGAAAGCTCCTCCCTACCCTGGCAGGACGAGCTTCGCCAGATCTTGCGCCCCTACGAGCACGTCGTCAAATCATATTTCGACGAAGAAAAGCTCCAGACAATGATTGCATGGATGGCGGCGCAATCGGGACCGCCCCCTACTGAGCCGCTTACAGGTCCCTTTGCGTTGTGGCATGCCCTCTATCACGACGGTGGGGTGGCACGACCTGAAGGAGGCTCCGGGATGCTCACCCAAGCCCTTCGGGCTCACATTGAGGCGCACGGGGGCGATGTTTACACCGAGGCCCCCGTACAAGAGATCCTGGTCGAGGACGGACGTACGAAGGGCGTTCGCGTGTACGATGACGTGTACACGAGCCGAATCGTTTGTGCGGCCACTCACGCACAAGAAACCTTTGATCACCTGCTCCCCCGGAAATACCGGCCAGACAGCGCAGACAGCCTCCGCGTGGGCAATGGCTTCGGGGCCATGCTCCGTCTTGCCCTCGACGAACCCGTTGAGTACACGGCACATCCGGGAGATGATGCCCGGGTTGGCCTCCAGCTGCTCTGTCGCGACCTCACTCAGCTGCGCACTGCGTACGGAGAGTTTCTCGGAAACCAGCCCTCAGGCGATCCCCCGCTAGTGGCCATGACGTTTAGCGCCGTCGATGACACGCTTGCACCACCTGGCGGCGAGGTGCTCTGGATTTGGGGCCAGTACTTTCCGTACGAGCTCGCGAACGATCGCTCCTGGGACGCAATCGCCGACACCGTTGCTGATCGGCTTATATCACAATTCGAAAGATATGCGCCCGGCATCCGGGACCACATTGTAGGCCAGCTGTTTCAGCATCCCGCCTGGTTGGAACGACATCTCGGTCTCTACCGCGGCAACGTGATGCACCTGGAGATGAGTCTCGACCAAATGTTTGCAGCGCGACCCACTTTTGGGCTGTCCTCCTATCGGGGACCCGTCGAAGATCTGTATTTGACTGGAGCCAGCACACATCCTGGTGGAGGCATCATGGGAGCCTCCGGCCGAAATGCAGCACGGAGGATGCTAAAGGACCTGGCGTGATGGATTCTTTCTTTCCACCTACCTCCGCGACTTCCTTGGTGATACGATGTCCTACCTGGAGTTCCACTTGATCTTTATTCTCCCGCCCATTCTCCTGATGGGACTTACGCTTCCCCAGCCGTTGAGCGAGATGGGAGGATGGCGAGCACAATGGTCGGTCCCACTTATTGCCCTTATGGCCTTTTCGTACACCACCCCGTGGGACAACTACCTTGTCGCACGGGAGGTCTGGTGGTATGGTCCCAACCGTGTCTGGGCAACAGTTGGTTTCGTCCCCATCGAGGAATATCTCTTCTTCGTCCTCCAGCCGGTACTCACAGGACTCTTCTTTTTCCAATACCTGGCACGGTGGAAACTGGCACCGAGAGACGCGCGTCCCAGGAGTGCATGGGGAGGATTCCTTGCGTTTCTTGCACTCACACTCGTTGGTGCGAGTCTTCTCGCAAGTGGTTGGAATCGTGGCCTCTACATGGGACTTGTACTCGCATGGTCAGCTCCCCTCCTCGCTGGAATGTGGTTGTACGACGGCAAAACGCTCTGGGCGCACCGATCAACACTCTTCTATACAGTAGGATTTCCAACAATGTATCTGTGGGTTGGAGATGCAATAGCCATCAAGACAGAGATCTGGACGATCTCTTCGAAGTACACACTCGGATTTTCGCCTTTCGGTCTTCCAGTCGAGGAAGCAACGTTTTTTCTCATGACCAATCTCCTGGTTGTGAAAGGCATCCTGCTCCTCCTGTACGGCTCGCACGAGACGATCAGGACAACGTCTACGCCACTAAAGCGTGCGGCTGAACCGTGAGGCAAGGTTTATAACCCTATACTTACAATTCTTGGCGGGCAAAGATTGGGACCGAGTTCCTCGCCAATTATATTAGTGATGCGAAATGTAATCCAGGACGGCCTGATCTTGGCTCTACCAGTAAATTGGAAGAAATATTTTGGCGGTTCTGGAAGGGGTTTCTTCCCGGGAGCAAGCCCTCCGTTAGGAGCGCTTTCCTCCCTTATTTCCGATGGAGTCATCCTAAAGAGATGTACTGCTACTGTTGAGGCATCCCTTCAACAAGTAGCATTTTTCTTCACCCCATTGTCGTAATATCACCCAACAATCGGAGGCTTACCTATGCTACAGGAACTTCCCGTCCTTACGCCAGGCCAGTATTCCCTGGTGTTCAACATGTTCTCGTTCACCATTGCGTGTATGGCAGCGGCGTTCGTCTTCTTTGTCATGGCGCAGAAGAACCTCGCGCCGAAGTACCGGATCTCAATGATGGTCTCGGCGCTGGTGGTCTTCATCGCCGGATACCATTACTTCCGGATCTCACAGAGTTGGACAGGCGCCTACCAACTCGCGAATGGGATGTATGAGCCCACCGGTGATCTCTTCAACGACGCCTACCGGTACGTCGACTGGCTCCTGACTGTCCCCCTCCTGACCGTTGAACTTGTGCTCGTCATGGATCTGCCCGAGGGCGAGAGTGGCCCGCTAGCTGCGAAGCTGGGAATCGGTGCCGCTCTGATGATTGCACTTGGGTACCCCGGCGAGGCGAGCGCCAACACCGAACTCTTCGGTACGCGCGGTCTCTGGGGCTTCCTCAGCACGCTTCCCTTTATTTACGTGCTGTACAAGCTTTTTGCCGGACTCGGGGATGTCCTTTCCCGTCAGTCGGAAAAGGTCACGACGCTGCTCAAAAATGCCCGGCTGCTCCTGCTTCTCACTTGGGGCTGGTACCCAATCGTCTACATGGTGCCGATGTTTACGACCGGGTTCCCATCTGAAGCACCGGGTACAATGGTGACTCTGCAGGTTGGCTATACCATCGCCGACATCACAGCGAAGGCTGGTTACGGTGTGCTCATCTACAACATTGCCCTTCAGAAGTCTATTGAAGAAGGCTATGACGTAAATGAGATGACCGACCCTGCTTCGGCAACTGCCTAGAACATTCTCTCGTTCTAGCACTCTGCCCACCGTCGAGGTTTTCGACGGTGGGCTTTTCTATTTTCTAGAGGAACCCGACCGCCGGACGTCATATTCAGGCGCCTCCTTGCCGTTGAAGTGTAAAGAGATGAGCCTTCGTGTATGTCTTTCTCACAGGTACCTCCTTCAGACTCAGGACCCTTTCTCACGATCACTGGTCCCACGGCGGTTGGGAAAACCGAACTGAGTCTCGAGGTCGCTGAAGAACTCGGAGCCGAAATCATCTCGGCCGACAGCCGGCAGGTGTACGAGGAACTGACGATCGGAACCGCTAAACCCAGTCCCGAGGCTCAGGAGCGCGTGCCGCACCACTTTATTGGCGAGCGAACGCTCCACGATCCGTTTTCGGCCGGAACCTACGCAGACGAAGCCAATGAGCGGATCCGCTCCATCCTAGATCGGGATAACTATCCCCTCGTCGTCGGCGGGGCGACGCTCTACCTCCATGCCCTCCAGTACGGCCTCGCCGATATCCCCGACGTGGACAATGAGGTTCGTGACTGGCTCGAAGAGCGGCTCGACGAAGAGGGAACGGAGGCGCTATACGAAGAACTTAAAGAGGTCGACCCCAAACAGGCCAAAAAGTCGGACCCCACGAAGACACAACGCGTAATTCGGGCGCTCGAAGTGTACCACGGCACGGGAAAGCCGCTCAGCCACTACCACGAAAACCAGCCGGAGCCCCCATACACGTTTACGACTGTTGTTCTCAATCGTGACCGCCAGAAGCTCTACGACCGTATCAATCAGCGAGTGGACCGCATGCTGGAAGACGGCCTGCTCGACGAAGTACGGGCGGTGATGGAGATTGATGGTGTCCAACTCGATGAACCACCGCTCAGCACCATCGGGTACCGCGAACCCATCCAGTACCTGCGCGGGGAGATCAAAGACTACAACGAGATGGTCCGGCTGGTGAAGCGCAACACGCGACGCTACGCCAAGCGGCAACTGACCTGGTTCCGCCGCTACGACGAATACGAGTGGCTCGAGGCCCCTACAACGACGCCTGAAGACATCCTCACCTACGTGGAGTCTGCCTGAACTCTTGGAGGAACGTCTTCCGTATCAGGGCGACGTGACAGAGCGTCTTGCAGTTCTGCAAAAAGAGCCCGAAAAGACTCGGCATACAACCTCAGGGCGAGGAGCGCCGCTCCTCCCCAACCGAGGATGACCCAGATCCAATACGAGCCACCGGTGTAGAACAAGTACGTCCCAATCGAGAACGCCCCGAGCCAAAACCATGGCCAGCTTGGACGATGATGCAACACCCCGAGGGCGAGCACGGGAAGCAGGTACCACGGATGCACGGTGGTGCTGAAAATCAGAAACACTCCGATAGTGAGCAGTGTCGCCCATCGCATGGACCAGTCTCGCCACCAATCCAACGTGTACAGCACCGGAAGTAGTACGAGAAACGAGTATCGGAACACTGGCCCAATCTGCTTGCTCCAGTCGGCCCCCGTGAACAGCCAGAAGGCATGTTTTATCAAGTAGTAGGGACCCGCGTTAAACTCAAAGAGTTCGGCGAACAAATCCACTGAACTCTTCAGATGTGGAAGCGCGTACGGGGCCACGTACGGAAGACTCAGTCCAATCACAACAAGTCCCCCGGGCCAGACGGCGGACCAGCCATGTCGACGAATCAAAAACGGGCCCAGCACGAAGGGATAAAGTTTGATCATGCCAGCTCCGGCTACTGCAACGGAGGCCCATCGTCCAGACCCGTGCTGAACGGCCCAGATCAGTCCCACGAGAAAAGGGATCAGCAGGGCTTCGGTGTGTCCTTGTCCCGCCGTTTCGAGCAAAACAAGCGGGTTCCAGGCATACAACAGAAGGTTGCGCGGTGTGGTTAGGCGGCTCAGCACCAGCACCCCACCGAACTCGGCAGCGACGAAGAGTCCTTTCAATCCGTAGTACGCCGCGTGCCAGCCCAATGCCGTGTATACCCACCCACCAAATGCAAAGAGCAGCTGCGTGAGGGGCGGATAGACGCTGTAATAGGCCTGCGAGTTAAGCTGCTCGTAGAGAGGGGTGGTCTGAAAGGGCACAAGGGCCTCGTGCTTTGGTGCGAACCGATAAGGATTGATGCCCGCTATCTGAATCCAACCATCCCAAACATATCGATAAAAATCGTCCGTGAGACCGGGAAGCAGCGGGAGAAACGCCAGTCGGAGAAGGAGTGCCCCCCAAAGCACCTGCGTCCGTGTAAGCGGATCGCGTTTCCAGAGCCAGAGGAGGCCGCCGCACGCGACGAACGAAAGCGCCACCAGTCCCGGCCACGCCTCGGGCGTAGACGCAAGCAAGGGGCAGACGAGTAACGAAACGACCGTACCTCCGATCAAGAGTCGATCGGTCCCGTTGGCGTGTTGACCCATCGTACTCATGTGGATCCGGATGTCTCCTTGGGGGACCGTCTTGATGGAGTGTAGTGTCGTTTGCGGTCGAAGCCGTGCTCTTCTGCCGTATGACTCTGTTTAGCGAATAACAGCCGCCTTTTCGAGGACCGGGGACTGCTCCGGCGCATTTACACGGATGAGGTAGACCCCCGAGGGAACCCGTTCCCCCCTCCGATCTCGAAGGTCCCATTGACGTCCCCCATCGCGGTTGTTCTGGACGGGAAGCACGCGCACGAGACGACCACTCGGTGCATAGATGCGAACGGTGGCCTCCGGCGGAAGCCCTGCAATGGTAAGTTCCTTCCCGTGTGTTTGAGCCCGATGCGGGTTCGGATACACGTACACGTTGGACAGGTCGTCTGCCGGCCTCGTGAGACGAACAGTTCCTCCCTCCTCGGACAACCGGTTTCCACGATCGCTAATCATTTCTGTGACAGTTAAGGACGACTCTGTTCCACTCGCGCCGATCACGAGGTTCTCAATGTCAAGCGTGACAGTCTTCGACGAATCATCGCTCAGTTCCACACTCGCGACCCGACCTCGCGGGTTTAACTTGTACCTGTTTCGCTCCTGGGCTGCCTCCGGATTGAGAGGAGCGCTAAACGAGAGCCGCACCTGCCGTTCGCTGAGAATTGTCACCTCCTCAATAAACAGGCGCTTCTTCTCAGCGGTGGGGAAGGACACGGTGGCGGCCGTTTGTCCAACGCCGAGGCCGGAGGTATCAGCCAGCTTGCTCCAGGTAAGTTGCCCCGTGCGTCCAGCCACGTCCTCTGTAAAGTGAAGCACGACCTCTGTGCCGTTACGCACCCGGACCAGGCGTTCAGGAGAGGAGGCATCCGTCCCGAAATGGAACTGATCGGCGCGGATGCTGCGGAGCAAAGGCTCCGTGAACTGGAGTCGGACGGTCGAGGGCCCTGGATACGACATACTCCCGACCGTAGCGGGCGGATGCGGGCGAACCGTTCGGCGGTCCGAAAGGGGCGATCGGGTTCCATTCCGCGAGGCTCGTACGGCATAACGTTGGGACGCTGTGCCATCAATCGAGACCGAGGAATCCGTCGTGGTCACAACGGGATTCAGTTCTCCCTTCGGACGCCCGGCGTGCACAGTCACGGAGTCGGCCTCTGGGGCGCGCCACACCAGTCGGGTTGATGACGCGCCGGTAGGCCGAGCTTCCGTCCATTCCGGTGGCGGGACACTGAGGGCAGTCTCATCAACAACGTACCGAACCAGTTTATTGTCGTTCGTGCCGACATACACAGAGGGTTGTCCCGATCCGGATACGTCGGCAACCAGCAGACTCCGACTCAGGAGAGACGAGGTTCTATCTTCATAGAGCACTCGCCAACTACCGTCCGACGACCGATCCAACACGATCAAGGACGGAGGGTGACCGATGATTACCTCAGGACGACTGTCACCGTCTACGTCCTCCGCTGCGATCGCACCAAGATCCGTGTAGGTGCCTGGAATCGGGAGCCGAAAGGCACGCTCGTAGTCGTTGTCGCCGGCCCGACGCCATACCGAGTAGTAGCTGATCTCGGGAGCCTCCAATCGAGCCGTCATGGTGACGAAGTCTGTTCGACCCATTCCCGAGAAGTCTCCGGTGGCGAATCGAGTCCCCGCATTCATGCGGTCGGTTTCGAAGGTCCAAGAAGGCTCGATTTGATCGTCACCTGTGGCCTCGTACACAATCAGGTCGCCATCCCGGTCCCCAACAAGCAAATTGCGCCGCCCATCGCCATCGAAATCGCCAGTCGCCGCTTCCTGGAAGTCGAAGACGTTGCCCAGGGAGGTGTCAGGGCCAAGTTCGGTGGGATTTTCAAGCCGTGCAATCTCCTGAAAACCGGCGATCTTTCGCTCCAGTAGCTTCCACTCTCTCTCGAAGCTTCCTAAAATTTCTCCCTGTCCGTCCGTGTCCAGGTCCGTAAGGCGTGCTCCATTCAAGGTATCCCCGGGGGCATTTGAGATGCGAGACGTGTCGGCAAAGATCAGATCTGTAGGAAATGCCGATCGATTTGGCTGTTCAAGGAGAAGGGTCGCGCCCCGCACCTGAAGAAGGAGTTCTTGCAATCCGTCCCCGTTGGTATCCCCTACGTCCTTCGGCAGAAACGGACCAATCGCAAGTGTATCCTTCGGAACCAGTCCCGACCCGGCCCACTCGAATGAGCGAAGGGTGTCCGTGACACCCCCTTCTTTGAATTGGTTCAGGACAACCTCCTTCAACCCATCCTCGTCAAAGTCCACCGTTTTAGGTAGTAGGCGCCCACGGGGCAGCGAAGTCGTCGTGCGTCGTAAAAGGCCGGTGTTCTCCTGTGTGGTCGGAATCTGAAGCGTCGTGTCAAGCGTCGTGGTAAGTCCCGTCGCATTCGTCGCGGACAACTGCAGACGTGCCCTCCCTCCCTTGCCTTGATCGTCCGCCCAAGTAAGAGACTGGCGTCGGGCCTGGTATTCGCTAATAACCGTCTCTGTCTGGTTGCCAAGCTGAACTTGTAACCGCACCCTTGTTGGGTCGTCGGTCTTCACATCTGCCACAATGCCATTTTCTCCCTCCACCCGCCCGATTCCAAGAAATTGTAGATCGATCTCCGGGGATGAGTTATCGACACGAAGACGCCTGCGATCCTCAACGGTGCGTCCGTCTTGAAGCGTCGTGACGAGTCGAAGCGTGTACTCTCCCTCCTCCAACCCCGTCACGTTCCAGACACCAAGCGTGTCACGAAGCACTTGTGTGGACCTGGGCGAACGAATTTGAGACCAGGGGTCGGGACGCTGATCGAGATTCTTGGTCCCCTCAGCGTAGTAAAGTGCGTAGTCCTTGAAGGCGGGATCCACCGCCGTTCCAACAACTGGAATGAAAGACTGCCCAGTCACCCCCTGGTTGTGTGCGGGACGGTTGATTTCGGTTCGGGCAGGATAGGCTCGTGACAGGGCCCGTTTAACATTGAGCAGCCCCGCCCCTGTTTTATGATCCCAGTTCGCACCCTCGATGTCCTCCGCCGTCGCGGTAAGGATGCTTCGAATCGAAGCTGGGGATAAGGAAGAATCAAATGAGCGGAGCAGGGCCGCTGCGCCGGCCACCTGCGGGGCCGAAAACGAAGATCCATTCGGGGACCGGTACAGATCGGACCGGGTCAATTCGTCTCCTGCTCGAAGCTTGTCCGCCGGAAAATCAGTCGTATACACATTGGTGCCAGGGGCTCCCAAGTCCACGCCGATTCCAAACTGACTCCGATTCACCCTCGGCAACTCCCCGTCCTCGCCCAGCCAGACGACCGACAAAACGTCTGGATAGTCGGAAGGATAGTGGGGAGCGTCGGTCAGGTTGTTTCCGGCCGAGCCAACCAGGATCGTCCCCTGTGCATTGGTGTACTCGATCGCCTCCTCAATCAGGGGCACAGCCCGATCGCGCCCGAATGACAGATTGAGCACATCGAGGTTCTTTTCCGCCCCGTAGACGATTGCAGAAGCGATATCATCGGTTCGTCCTCGTCCATCCCGACCGAACGCCCGGAGCGCAACGAGGCGGGTATCCGGAGCCACCCCCGCAATCCCTTCCTGCGGATCGCCGGGTCTTGAAGTGGCAACCCCTGCAACGGCAGTCCCGTGCCAACTGAATCCACCAAGGGAATCAGCTGAGGGAATCGGGTCGCGATCGTCGAACTCTCCGGCGGGAATCGCGTCGGGGCGGTCGATAAAATCGTATCCGACGACGTCGTCCACGTATCCATTGCCGTCATCGTCGACCCCATTCAGGTCTCCCCCCTGATCGGCGGGATAGGGATCAAACTGACCGTTATCGTTGATGTCCTCGGGCTCATTGATCCAGAACTGATCAGCAAGGTCGGGGTGGTTCAAAAATAGGCCCGTGTCGACTATCCCGATGTTGACGTCAGTCGTTCCGGTTGTAGCAGACCAAGCATCGAGGGCCTGAACGACCCGAAGATGATCAAGGCTGTCGGCCAGGACATTGTCATTTCGTAATACGGGACCGGTACGCATCAAGGACGAGTTCGAGTCCGCGTTCACACTGAAAGTAACATTTGCGTGGGCGTAGCGGACGTCGGGATGCTGCTGCCAACGCGTACGTAGACGGCGGAACGAGGCGGAATCGGAGGCGCTGAGTCGATAAGCCGGGATAGATACAGCCTTCTTCCGATCCTTCTGTAATGTCCGGGAGACATCGAAGACAGAAGAGATCGACTGGACACCTGTGAAAAGGGAGTCACCCGTTGTTTTCGGAACGGCGCCGCTCTTAAGCGTCTCTTGCAAACTGACTCCCTCCTCTGGACGAACGATCAGCTCGGCATTATCGTCCTGCTGTTTTGGCTGAGACTGAGCTGGTTGGAAGATACACGCCAATACCGTTGCTATTCCTAGTAGGGCATTTCCTAAATATTGTAACCAGCACATTGCAATAACGGAACTAACCTCCTAGAAACCCTCGTCCCCTCTCAATCAGCGGAAACGAACCTCTTACAGTACCCTCAAATCTTTTGACGCGCTCGTCAAGTTTTGAACGCCTTCAGAGTGAAGCGCAACGATATCCTCAATCCGAACGCCATATCCCTCCTCCGGTACGTACACGCCCGGCTCGATGGTGACACATGCTCCCTCCGGTAGTTCGGTATCGACAGTCTTCGACACCCGCGGCCATTCATGCACCTCCAGCCCAATTCCGTGACCCAGTCCGTGTGAAAACTGCTCCCCCAATCCCGCCTCCTCAATCACCCCACGAGCAACTCCATCCAGATCTTTGCTCTTGAGGCCGGCGCGCGCCGCATCGATCGCCCGCTGTTGGGCCTCACGCACGACCTCGTACCCCCAGCGTATAGAATCAGGAGGGTCCCCAATAGCCACGGTCCGCGTCATATCCGATGCATATCCATCCCGAAAGCATCCCATGTCGAGGACGACAAGTTCACCGGACCGAAGCTCTCGGTCCGTGGGACGGGCGTGGGGACGTGCACCGTTCGGTCCTGAAGCCACAATCGGGTCAAACGACATTTTCTCCGCTCCCCGCGTCAAGTGCTGATAAGTAATCTCGGCGGCGACCTCTTGCTCCGTCACACCCGGTTCTAGCAGGCCGAGAATATGCTCAAAGACCGACTCCGTAATCTCCTGCGAGCGGCGGATCTGGTCGACCTCAACGTCCTCTTTCGAACCAATCTGATGAGTCAGAATGTCGCTTACTCCGTCCCATTCGATCTCAGAAAGGTGCTCATCAAGCTTCTCTCGCCTGGCGACCGTAACGTGGTCGGCCTGAAAGACAACCCGTTCCAAACCATCAAGATAGTCCAGGTCTTTGAGGCGTGAGAGAAGCCCTTCCTCTGCGATAACGACGTCGGCCCCTTCCACTTCCTGCTGGGCTTGCTCGGTATACCGTCCGTCCGTAACAAAGACGGCTCCGTCCTTTCCAACAAGAAGGAGACCATTCGAGCCTGTGAAGCCACACGCCCATCGAATGTTGGACAGCGAAGAAAGCAGGACAGCGTCAGCCTGCAACTCGTGGAGACGTTTTCGTACCTGAGGGACTCGATCTGACATTTAGGTAGCTTGTAGACTGCATGAGCGGAGAAGCTTGTGCAGGGTGGTGGTTAACTACACCATGGGCCTTCAGACCGCAGGAGCAGTGGTCCTAAGACCCAGTGCCCAGACCTTCTCAAGTGCGATACCGAGAGAGGCTTCCGGTCCTTCTTCACATGAAGACTTCGGACACCACGCAGAGGCAATCAATCACCCCGAGCAATTTCGAACGGGCCTCTTAGAAACGGTGCGCAACGTCACTATTCTCGACTGTTGCGGCCGGAGTAGTAGTTCGGCGACTCCTGCGTAATTTCCACGTCGTGCGGATGGCTTTCCCGGATCCCGGCAGCCGTTGTGCGGACGAACTGGCCTTCCTCGTAGAGCTTAGGAACGGTCTCGCAGCCCGTGTAGCCCATCGCCGCTCGCAATCCCCCGGTCATCTGATGAATGACTTCGCTAAGGGTACCACTATACGGCACCCGTCCCTCTACCCCCTCGGGGACAAGCTTCTCCAAGTCATCCTCGGCGTCCTGGAAGTACCGGTCTTTGCTTCCAGCCCCCATCGCTCCAACAGAGCCCATGCCACGATAGGACTTGTATTTTCGCCCCTCGTAAATAATGGTCTCTCCAGGACTCTCTTCCACACTGGCGAAGAGACCACCAATCATGACGGCATTCGCCCCCGCCGCCAGCGCCTTCGGAATGTCGCCCGTCTGCTTGATGCCGCCATCGGCGATGATGGGAATGCCCTGCGACTGAGCGACCTCAGCGCACTCCATGATGGCGGTGAGCTGCGGCACGCCGACCCCAGCCACCACACGGGTCGTACAAATCGATCCCGGCCCGATTCCAACTTTTACACAGTCGGCCCCTGCTTCAATCAAATCACGGGTCCCTTCGGCCGTGCCGACATTTCCGGCAACGATCTCCACCTCCCCTTCAAACCGGGAAGCCACCTCTTCGACTGTCTCAATGACGCCGTCTGCGTGCCCGTGCGCCGTATCAATCACGACGAAGTCGACGCCCACCTCCACGAGAGCGGCAACTCGGTCGAGCACCTGCGGAGTTATGCCAACGGCGGCCCCTACGCAAAGCCGACCATGTTCATCCTTACACGCGTTTGGGTGTTTGCGCCGCTTTCGAATATCCTTGAACGTAATGAGCCCTTTGAGGTAACCCTCGTCGTCGACGACCGGCAATTTCTCAACCTTGTGATTTTGGAGGATCTGCACGGCCTGGTCGAGCGTCGTGCCCACCGGTACCGTGACGAGATCGTCCTGTGTCATCATTTCGCGAATAGGCGTATCCCCTTCAAGCTCAAAACGAACGTCCCGGTTCGTCACAATGCCAACCAGCTTATTAGACTCGTCAACGACGGGAATACCCCCGATGGAATAGTGACTCATCATGTCCCGGGCGTCGGCAACCGTGTCGTGGGGCGAAA